>PEAF01000011.1 GCA_002753465.1 Candidatus Omnitrophota bacterium | reverse complement strand
AATTTGTTTTTTTTAATATGCGCCTCCAGGCCCGCCGCCTCTAGCCCCAGCACGCGCGCAAGGAAATGAAAGACCTCTTTCTTATCTTTCTGATCCTGGGGAATGATCGTAACGCAGAAGCTTTTCTTGTTGTCCGCCAACACTTTACCGTTGCGGTCAAGGATGCGGCCACGCTTGCCTTCAAAGGGAATAATGCGGATCGAATTTGTTTCACTTTGCCGAAAGAAGTATCCGCCGCGAATGACCTGCATATAAAACAGATCGATCGTGATAATAAAAAAAAGAGCGATAATGATGTTGCGGATAATATGTGTGCGCATAAAAAATTATAGTTTGAACCGTCTGGCCAAAGCGATCAATTTCTCAAACACAAAAAGTGCTACGACCATGGTCGTGATCATCTCAGGGAGCCATATCCCCGCAAATACATCGAACATGCGGATATCTTCAAATACCATTTTAAATACGAAGGCCATGATGAGCGTATGCGCCATCGTCAGCATAAAGACCATCATCAGTTTCGAAACCGGAGAACCCCGTTCATACCAGTGTTTACGGATGAATGTCGACAGACACGCGCAGACCATGTAACTAAAGATGTGCGTCCCAAAGGGCATCGTGCTAAAACAATCCTTGAGGATACCGCCACAGATCGCCACCAGGAGACTAAAGCGTATGCCCGAGTAGAGGTTAAAGAAAATAACCAATAACAGCATGAGATGCGGATCGCCCCAACGCCCGAAAAGGGTGAACAGGCAATATTCCATTAATTGGAAAATATAACACAGGATGGGAATAATAAGGATCTGGCGCATTATTTAACAACCAGAACTTCTTCGATCCTCGCCACATCGATCGTTGGCTTCACGCGCGCACGGGCGTCAGATATACCGCCCGGTGCATAAACCTCCAGAACGGTACCCACCAGGAGCCCCTCCGGAAAAGAGGTGCTCAACGTGGCTGTAACAAGTTCATCCCCCGTTTCCACATCACTGTCAGCCGACAGATACGAGAGGCGGCACTCCCCCGAAAGCGATCCGCTGAGTAAGCCTGCTTCGCGCGAACGGCGATTGACCACGGCTACGCTAAAGCCGGGGTCATTCACCAGAATAACCTTGGAAGATGATCTGGAAACCTCAGCGACCTTGCCGACAACACCCAGGGCATTGATCACGGGCATGCCGGATTTTATGCCCTGCATACGGCCCTTATCGATCATAAAAGATGAGTTCCAACTGGCAGGGTCGCGCGCGATCACATGCGCGGCGGTTGTGGTAAAATTTTCACGCGCCTTAAGGCCCAAAAGCGTTTCCATCCGCACGTTCTCACCCAGGGTTTCATCAAAGTCAATGGCCCTGGCCTTGAGTTGTAAATTCTCGCGTTGAAGTTTTTGATATTGTGTATAGGTACTGCGGTAAGAAAGAAGGATCTGCAGCTCTTCAAGCGGCGTATTTGCAACGCTGATCGCCGACGCCGCAGCCCCCATCGCCTTAAGCTTCAATCCGTGCCAGAAAGATGAATTGAAAAATAACAGCCAGAAGGGCGCAACAATAACGACAAGATAAATGAATTGTTTGGGGATCTTGTTGAACATATGCGCTAAACCGATGATTTACAATTATGGGGACATGTACCATTAATTCGTGAAGCGAATTTGGTACGTGTCCCCATAATTGACGTACGGTATTAAAATGCCAATTTGGTCTGCGCCATGAGACGCTTGCGCATATGCGCCGGCATATTGAGCGTATCGCCCGTACCCATAACAACAGCGATGGTCGGGTCATCCGCCACATGCACGGGCAAGCCTGTTTCATCCGCGATGCGCTTATCCAGCCCGCGTAGCAGTGAGCCACCGCCAGCCATAACAATGCCGCGATCAATAAGATCCGCTGAAAGTTCAGGCGGGGTATGCTCAAGTGTTGATTTTGACGCATCCACGATCGCCTGTACCGTATCCGCCAGAGCTTCACGGATCTCAACAGACGTGATAGAGATCGTTTTAGGCAGACCAGCGATCAGATCACGCCCGCGCACATCCATGTTCAATTCTTCTTCCAGAGGATACGCAGAACCGATGCGGATCTTGATCTCTTCCGACGTGCGTTCACCGATCATAATGTTATAGGTGCGCCGCAGATATTCCATAATGGCCATATCCATCTCATCACCCGCAACCTTGATGGACTTGGCATAAACAATGCCGCCGAGTGAAATAACAGCAAAGTCCGTCGTACCGCCGCCGATATCAATGACCATGTTACCGCCCGGTTCCTGTACCGGTAAGCCGACGCCGATAGCCGCCGCCTTGGGCTGCTCGATCAAAATAACATTACGTGCACCGGCATGGATCGCGGAATCAATGACCGCGCGCTTCTCAACTTCACTGATCTCGGGCGGGATCGCAATGACAATGGAGGGCCTGACCAAAAAACGACGGGGCTGGACTTTCTTGATAAAATATTTAAGCATGGCCTCGGTCACTTCCGGATCCGAGATGACGCCGTCACGCATCGGACGAATAGCGATAATATTATCCGGCGTACGACCGAGCATGCGCTTGGCCTCATCGCCTACCGCGACCACACGGTTGGTATCTTTTTCAATGGCCACAACGGACGGTTCGCACAGCACAACGCCCTCGCCCTTCACAAAAACAAGCGTAGTCGCTGTACCAAGGTCAATGCCCATGTCATTGGAGAACATGCCAAGAAAATTATCAAAGAGTGTTTTAATAAATCTAATTAATTGTGGGATCATGGCTTCCTTCTCAAATCAAAATACGTTTTTTATGAATTTCGTCGAATTTGGCTGAACACGCACCGAATTCTTGTAACTTATGGTGCACCAATAATAACCAAAAATATATGGGAAGTCAAAGGGTTTCGTGGCACCCAGAATGGCTGCGGCCATTCTTTACATTATAGCCTTAAGGCTCTTAACAAAACCGGGATATGATTTTGCCGTGCATTCGACATCCCTGACCTTGAGCCCGACTTTAAGACCCAGGACGGCAAAGGCCATGGCCAGACGATGATCGTGATGCGGATCGAGCGTTGCCCCGCCCGTATAGGTCGAACAGGGATGAATGATCAATTCATCTTTTGTCTCACGGATATCGGCGCCAACCTTAAGTAATTCTTGACGCAGGTCACTGATACGGTCAGATTCTTTAACCCGTGCATGACCGATATCTTTCAAGCGCGTAACCCCCTTGGCAAACATGGCGGTAACGGCCATGATAGGCACCAGATCCGGACAACTCTTGAGAGAAAAGACACCGCCTTTAAGGTCCTGCGGACCTTTAATACGGATACTCCTGCCGGTGCGCTGCATACGCAATCCCATGCGGGTCAAAAGCGGTATGATCGCCCCGTCAGACTGGATCAACGCATCATCAAAAGAACCTTTTAAAGTAATATCTGATGCGACCAGGGCGGCCGCGGCCATAAAAAATGCCGCCAATCCATAATCAGAGGGCACATGAAAATCCTTAAGCCCCTTAAAATGCTGTTGGCCGGGAATAAGAAACTCGCGCCGCCCCTTCACCGTCACGCGAATGCCGGCGCGTTCCAGGATCTGCCGCGTCATAATGACATAATCCTGAGACACCAGCGTTTTGCCAGCCATGACGAGGCGCGTGTCGTTTTCCGCCAACGGCGCCGCGATCATGAGCGCCGATACAAACTGGGAACTGAGAGATCCATCGATCTCGACACGCCCGCAGGGAATATCACCGCCACTGAATGAAATAGGCACAGACTCATTAGCACCTTCGCCCCGGATCTCTAAGCCTTGCTCGCGTAAAGCCGCGCATAAATGATAATTAGGCCTGCCCATCAAAGTCCCACGGCCAACCACCCGGGCTTTAGCGGCATACTGGGGCAATAAGGGTAAAACGAAACGCAGTGATGTGCCGGATTCGCCCACATCAATGGCTAGCATGGCCTTCTTTTTCTGAAAAGCGGGGACATTGACAAGGCATCCACCCGGAACAGCCGTCACTTTGGCTCCGAAGGCCCTGGCCACCCGCAAGGCAACCTTGGCATCATCACAGTCCGATGCGCCCAGGATACGCGAGCGTCCGCCGCATGCGGCCACAAAGAACGCACGGATGGAATATGATTTTGAAGCGGGCAGATCAATGCTCCCGGTGAGCTTCCGGACGGGGGGAACGTTGAGGATCATTATCTCTTGGGAACAACCTGGTCGTTCTTACGGACCTTGCGGCTGGAGAACGGCGGAATAAAATCAGCCGCCGCCATTTCTTCCTGAACGCGCGTCACGCGCACATCACCTAAATACGTTTTACCGCGATAGATCGACATGATATCGCCCTGCTTGATGCCGTGCTTGCCGCCCAGGTCAAAGATCAGGAATTCCGTCTCGAGATCGATATTAAGTACGCGCCCTTCTTTGGCGCCTTCAGGCGTGATCACAATACGGTCCAGGTTCACCTTGTCCTCCATCGCTTTTTCGGGTGGAGGAATGATCTCCTGACGGATCTGGTTGACCGTGGGGGACGCCATCAAATCTTTAAGTTTCTTCTCAAACTCGGTGTTGCTTTTTTGAAGGTCTACGATCTTCTGCTGAAGGCCGCTGACAACACTCTCATGGTCAATGACCTTGCTGTTCGCATCTTTCAACTGAGCGGAAACATCAGCGATCTGTTTAGCCAACTGTTCACGCAACTCCTGCTTGCTGCGCATTTCCGCCTCAAGGTCTTCACGGACTTTCTTATTGTCTGTCTTGATCTTCTCATTCAATCCCTTTTCGAGATCAATCTCCTCCAGCAGACTATTGATGCGGTCTTCAGCATCTTTATTCTTCGCTTCCATTGTTTCGATCTGTTTGCGGGCTTCTTTCAGGGCGGCGTCAAGCTTGGTGCTGCGCGTCGTCAGATCCTGTACTGTCAGCTCTGATTGCTGGCGCGTCAGGGTTTCTTTCTGAAGCATAAAAAGGCTGATCGAAATCCCTGAGATCAGGATAACGATGATCAAAATTAAAAATATAAGGATGGTACGACCACCTTTTTGCATAAAATCCTCCGACCAAATACCATTATAAAAATTTATCGAACGAAGTAAAGCATTAAGAAAGATTTGTCAGAATGGCCATACTTAAAGATACGGCAGAAATTCAACCGGCAAAGGCGTAGACAATTCCAACGGTGATTTTGTGCGCGGATGCTCAAAAAAGATGGCCTGCGCATGTAGCGCTAAACGCGGGAAGATCCCCTTATTGCCATAATTTTCATCGCCCATGATCGGATGGCCGATATGCTTCATATGAACCCTCAACTGATGCGTACGGCCAGTCTCGGGGAAAAGCGCCACGGCGGTCACTGATTTAGAGCGCTTGATAACGGTATAATACGTCACGGCCGCCTTGCCATCGCCCTTGGGGACAATACAGCGCATATCATGATATTTCGGATGGCGCCCGATCGACGCTTCAACAACGCCTTCATCAAACTGCACCTCGCCCTCAACGAGCGCCACATATTTCTTCTCGATCGTATGTGTCTCAAATTGTTTGGCTAAGCGCGCATGCGCCATATTGGTCTTTGCGACAAGAATGACCCCGGATGTCTCACGGTCAAGCCGGTGTACGATGCCCGGCCGGCGTACCCCATTAACGTCAGAAAGCGTTCCAAAATGATGCACCAAAGCATTGACCAGCGTACCGCCGTAATTACCGGAGGCCGGATGTACCGTCATGGCAATGGGCTTATTGATAGCAATGATCTCATCATCCTCATACAAAATATCCAAAGGGATCGCTTCAGGCTTAATGCGCTCATCGGGATAATCTTCAGGGGCGATATCAATATCGATCTGATCACCAGCCTGAACCTTGTACTGCGCCTTGATGATCTTACCTTTAAGAGACACCCTCCCCGCATCGATCAAGCGCTTGATGAACATGCGCGAAGGCACGGTCTCACCCAGCGTACGTGTGATATACACATCGACGCGCGTGTCATTATCCTCTTCACTCACGGATAGAATTTTATGGCTCATACAGCCTTACGTTGAAGATTAACATTCACAATGATCGCCGCCGCAATAATGCCAGCGCATACATACTGAAATATACTTAAACCGCCCCACAACACGTCATGGTCGGCACGAAAGAACTCGACAATGAAACGCTCCAGCGAACTAAGCATAAGATAAAACATAAACAAACGTCCGGCTGGCTGCCTGCCCCAGGCGGCACTGGTTTGAAGGCGACGCAAAATAAAGAATGCCACAAGCTCCCCGATGACCATATAGATCTGTGTCGGATGAAGCCTTTCATTCCATACCGGGAAATATAAACCGTACGCCCACGGCTTGCCGTAACAGCACCCATTGAACAAACACCCGATACGGCCAATGGCATGTCCAAGTGCAATGAACGGCGCCACAATGTCCAGAACGATCAACAGCGGCATTTTTCTACGACGGATGAAAACAATGCCTGAAATAATGCCGGCCACCAGGCTTCCCTGCCACGCTAACCCGCCTTTTTGAAGCATCACGATCTCAAGCGGGTTCTGAAGAAAATAGCCCGTATTCAAAAGGATGTAAAAAAGCCGCGCACCCAGAATGCCCCACAACACGACCCAGAATGCCAGGTCATAAATATCATCCTTGGACAATCCCTGCTGGCGCGCCTGATCCGATGCCAGAAAGCTTGCGACCATGACCGCTAAAGCCAGCATCAAACCATAGGAATAAATAGCAAAAGGACCTATGTAACAAATGACTGGGAACATAAACTTTTCCAGAGTTAATCCGGCAAATTGAAACGCGGCTCGAAAGGTTTTTTAACCGGCTTCGGAAAGAAACACTTGAACAGGACCAAACACGCACCGACGGTGATCGCGCTGTCGGCAATATTGAACACCGGCCAAATGCGCAGATCGATGAAATCGATCACATGCCCGAGCATGATACGGTCCGTCAGGTTCCCGATCGCGCCTCCCAGGATCATTGAGAAACCCAGGATGTAAACAGCGTCTAATTCCCCAACCTTATGGTAATAATAAAGATTATACCCTAAAAGCACGACCGCGATGAGAGGAATAATAAGGAAGACGAAACCATTGTCCTTGAACAGGCCGAACGCTATGCCCGTATTATGAACAAGCGTGAAGTGAAAAACTTTTTTTATAACAGGAAGGGATTCGCCTAACTGAAGGATATTTGAAAAAAGTATTTTGGTCAGACGGTCTGCGATCACGACAGATATGACCGTAGCCAGACAAACAATGATATCAAAATAAGAGATCTGCTTTTCCCGCATGTCGTGCAACATAGGCCCAAGGATCAGCGGCCGCCTTTACGGTCCATTTCTTCCTGAATCTCAAGACAGAACTCTGCGTAAGGGATCGCCTTAAGACGCGCCTCTGGGATCTTTTTACCGCTTTTAACGCAAACACCGAAGGTACCTTTTTCAATGCGCTCAAGCGCCGCATCGATCTTCTGGATAACTTCACGGTCGTTCGACGCCAAAGAAAGATTGAACTCACGGTCATACATATCCGTGGCCACATCTGCCATATGCATCGCGTGCCCGGAAACATCACCCTTATCCGAACAACCGTCCTCGCCCTCATCCTTCATGCTGCGGATATCACCCTGGATCTGCGCCTTGATCTTGAGCAGAAGCTTCTTGTAGAAATCCAACTTTTTTGCATCCATCTTCTCGGGCATGAAGAATTCCTTGGTTAAGTAACATCCTTTTGATCTAAACCCTTAACGGCCCTGGTACAGCGACCACAAATTTCGACATGGTCAGGGTCCGTCCCGATATCCAGCTTGTAATTCCAGCAACGCGGGCATTTAGCCCCATCCGCCTTCTCAACAACGATCTCCGTCTGCGGGAAGGCACTGCTCACGGCAACTGTGATCGCCGCCGCTTCTTCCACCACGACCTGCGAAACGATCAGGAGCATGGGCAACTCATCGATCAACCCTTTAAGGACCGCCGCATCACGTTTTGAAGCCGTCCTGATGACAACTTTAGCTTCCAGTGAAGCCCCGATCAAACCTTGGGCGCGCTGCGTTTCAAGTGCCTTTAAAATGAACGGCCTTAACTCCAGGAAAGCAGCATAACAGTCTTCAAATTGCTGCCCGGACCAACCATCGCCCACCTTCGGCCATTCCGCCAAATGAACACTGGTTTTAGCCTTATTGCCTGGCAGAAACGCATACATTTCATCGGCCGTAAACGACATAATAGGTGCCAGCATGCGCGTGATCACGTCGGAAATATGGTGTAATACCGTCTGTGCCGAACGTCTTTTCAGAGAAAGAGCGCTGGAAGTATACAATCTGTCTTTTAGGATGTCAAGATATATGCTCGAGAGATCCTCGTTGCAAAATACATAGATCTCCTTATACACTTTGGAGAAATCATAGACGCTGTAAGCCGCATCCACACGCGTGATAAGGCCTGCCAAACGGTTCAGGGCCCAGCGGTCAATGGGCAGCATTTCATCAGGCGATACCGTATGCGCCGCCGGATCAAACCCATCCAGATTGGCCAGCAAATAGCGCGCTGTATTGCGGATCTTGCGATAGGCATCGATCAGCCGGTCCATGATCTCTTTGGACAGGCGGATATCATCACTGTAGTTCGACGCCGCGACCCAGAGACGTAAAATATCGGCGCCATTATTCTTAATGAAATCATCCGGGGTCACCACATTGCCCAATGACTTGGACATCTTGCGGCCATCCCCATCCACCACAAAGCCATGCGTCAGCACCTGACGATAGGGCGCAATACCGTCAACCGCTACCGATGGGATAAGCGATGACTGGAACCAGCCGCGGTGCTGATCAGACCCTTCAAGATAAAGGTCGGCCGGCAAAGGGCGTTTCATCATGGAATGGAAAACAGCCTGATGGCTGACGCCTGAATCAAACCAGACATCCAGAATATCATGGGTCTTTTCCATATCCTCAATATTGCCGTCGGCGCATTTAAAACCGGGCGGCAAAAGGTCCTTGATATCTTTCTCGAACCAGACATTTGACCCGTGCTCTTTAACCAAAGCAGCCACATGCTCAATGAGCTCGGGATAAAGATACTGCTCATCACGGCCCTTGAACTTGACCGCGGGAATAGGAACGCCCCAGTAACGCTGACGCGACAGGCACCAGTCGGGCCGTGTCTCGACCATGGCCTTGATGCGCTCCTCGCCCGCTGCCGGGAACCATTGCACATCCTTCTGGATCGTTTCCTTGAGCTTGGTACGCAAGCCGTTGTGGTCGATCTTCATGAACCACTGGGACGTGGCACGGAAGATAATAGGCTTCTTGCAGCGCCAGCAATGCGGATAGGAATGCTGTATCTTTTCAGTGAAGAACAATAAGCCGCGGCCTTGAAGGTCAGCAATGATCTGATCATTGGCTTTAAAAACATGCTGTCCGGCGAATGGCGCACCTTCCGCCGTGAACACGCCGCGGTCATTGACCGGCATTAAAATAGGAAGCTTATGGCGCACGCCGGTCTGAAAATCTTCCTGGCCATGTCCCGGAGCTGTATGCACAAGGCCGGTGCCGTCTTCTTTGGTCACATAATCCACAGGGACAACACGGCAGTTATCGATCTTGGCGAATGGATGAGTATAAACCAATGCCGTCAACACATCGCCCTTCACTTCTTTGACAATGCTCCACTTGCCCGGAACTTTGTCCAGCACCGCAGCAGAAAGTGTCTTTTCAAGGATGAGTATCTCATCGCCGACCTCGGCGCACACATAATCAAAAACAGGGCTGAGCGCCACAGCGACATTCGCCAGGAGTGTCCATGGTGTTGTCGTCCAAATGAGTAGTGAAACTTTCTTACCCTTGGGAAAGCCCAGGACATCAGGGTTATTCACCGGGAAACGAACATAAACTGTCGGTGATGTATGGTCCTCATGTTCAACTTCAGCTTCAGCCAAGGCGGTCTCACAATCACAGCACCAGTTGACCGGCTTTAAACTGCGATGCACATAGCCCTTACGCGTCAAGGCCGCCAGCATTTTAAGGATCCAGAATTCATAGTCAGGCGCCAACGTCAGATACGGCTTATCCCACTCGCCCATCACGCCCAGGCGCTTGAACTGCTCGCGCTGAATGCCGACATATTTCATCGCATAATCATGCGCTTTCTTGCGGATATCCAAACACTGCACATCAGACTTTTTCGCTTTAAGATCTTTTAAAAGGGCATGCTCAATGGGTAGCCCGTGGCAATCCCAACCGGGGATATATAAACTGTCATACCCCTGCATGGTCTTAACTTTGACAATGATATCTTTAAGGATCTTATTAAGGGCATGGCCGATATGGATATTGCCATTGGCATACGGCGGGCCATCATGCAGAATAAAGGGTTTCTTACCGACAGACTTGGCGCGGATCTGCTCATAAAGCCCGTCCTTGAGCCATTGAGCCAGCATCACAGGCTCTTTCTGGGCAAGGCCAGCCTTCATCGAGAAGTCAGTTTTCGGAAGATTTAATGTCTTTTGATAATCCATAAGGGCATTACTTTAGCGGAAAAAAAGAGATTGTCAAGATGGAGGATACCTGATGCGCCGTGCGCGCTCCTTATATAAAAGCTTGCAGGCAATCAGAATGAAGATGACTAGGGATAGTAACGGCACTTGAACCAAAATCAAATCAGGGTGCTGTTATAATGGCGACTACACCCCCGACCCCGACCTTGATCGAAACAGGCGACGTTAAAGAAATGAAGTCCGCCGCAATATACCCTCCATCCTGGCCTCCTCCTCCACAATAATCTTGATCGTCGGGGCTATAACACGTACAAGCATTGCCCACGGTCCCAGTGCCGGTCACGCTAACACCACTGCTTCCAAAACCTCCGGCACCCGCTACACCATAAGTTCCACCAAGGCTCCCGGCTCCGCCACAATATCCACTACCACCACTGCCACCACCAGCGGCAGCATAAGCAGCCCCCATAACAACATAAGAAGCACCACCACCACTACCACCCCCAGTAGCCGCAGGACAAGGTGGAGAGGCGCTCGTTGAAGCACCGCAATTACCACCACCGCCGATGATTGTGACTGAAAATGATGAGGCATTGATCACTTGCGAACTGCCTGGTGTAAGTGTACCGCTCCAAACTCCAGTAAAAGTCACCGCAGCAGCACTGCCAGCATTGTTCGTAAAGGTAATGGATGAAGTTGCGATCGGCGTTACGGTATTAGATGTGCCGCCCGCACCCTGCCCAGCTGAATTAGTGGCTTTGACCGTAAAGATATACGGCGTACCGTTCGTCAAACCCGTGATCGCATGTGTCAAGTTGGATGCACCGGCATTGGTATCAGTCCCGCCGCCTGTTACCGCATACACCATCGCACCGCCGCCGTTAGAACTCGGCGCAACAAATGTTACGCTCGCTGTCGTGTTGCCGGCTGTTGCGGTCACACTTGTCGGGGCACCAGGCACGCCCGCCGGAGTCACCGTATTAGATGTGCCCCCCACACCCTGCCCAGCTGAATTAGTGGCTTTGACCGTAAAGGTATACGGCGTACCGTTCGTCAAACCCGTGATCGCATGTGTCAAGTTGGATGTACCGGCATTGGTATCAGTCCCGCCGCCTGTTACCGCATACACCATCGCACCGCCGCCATTGGAACTTGGTGCGGCGAACGTCACCGTGGCTGAAGCATTTCCTGCCACGGCCGTGACCCCTGTAGGCGCATCGGGAACCCCCATTGTGCTAGCGGTCCCCGTTAACGAAGGTGTCGAACTACCATACCCATTCACTGCAGTCACGGTATACCAAAATGGAGTTCCATTAGCTAGACCAGTATCCGCATAAGGACTTGTCTTATTCGTAAACACCGTCACATTTTGCGTCATACCTGAATCTGTAGCACGAATCACTGTATATGACGTAGCGCGTGCTGCTGCATTCCATGTCACTTGCAAACTTGCCAGCGCCACAACGTTAATAACCGGCGCACCTGGCTCAGCCGGCAATTGGCCTGTAGCACCGCTACCGGGTGCTGACGGTGTTGAAGGCCCCGTCGCATTAACAGCAGTAACCGTATAATAGTAGGTAGTTCCCTGGGCAAGGCCGGTGTTGGTATAACCGCTGGCGCGCGTGCCAAGATCCGTGACGCCCGTCGACATCCCGGCATTGGTAGCCCGCGTCAATTTATAGGAAACGGCTCCGACCGTATCCGGCCAGGTAATGGTAAGTTCTGTTAATGTTGATCCCAGAATAGTAGGTGCCTGTGCCACGGAAGGGATCCAGTTCACGGGCCGTGTGAACTTCTGTTTTCCGGAGATAACCACCCCGCCGCTGAACTCGATCTCGGCAAAGGAAGGTGAAACGGACAAGAAAAGCAGCATTAAAAATTACAGAGACACGTACCAAATTCGACCAACGAATTTGAAACATGCCCCCGCAAAACCCGATCAAATTACTTAACGTATTTCCCAATGATGATCTCCAGATCCTTTTTCTTCTGCTCAGGGATACGATCAGGCGCTGTCATGATCGCACACTTAAGCGCATCCGCGGCGGAGAATTTCTTAAGCTTCCCGGCCTTAGGGATGGCGATCTTAAGGATCTGACGGGCACTCACAACATTCTTGGTAAGATACTCAATGATCATCTCAACGGTCACACTGCCATGGGAATGGTGCCAGCAGTCATAATCTGTAACAGCCGCGAGGGTGGCATAGGAGATCTCGGCCTCACGCGCTAATTTGGCTTCGGGCAAATTGGTCATGCCGATGATGTCACAGCCCCAGCTGCGGTAAAGGTTTGATTCAGCCTTGGTGGAAAACTGAGGGCCTTCCATATTCAAATACGTCCCATTCTTGTGGGCCGTAACCCCGACTTTTTCACAGGCCTTGTAAATGATCTCGGCGATCTCCTCTGAAATAGGCTCAGCCAACCCAACATGGGCCACGATACCGTCCGTAAAGAACGTCGAATGGCGGCGCGGCGCGGTGCGGTCAATGAACTGATCCGGCACAACAAAATCCATGGGCTTGATCTGAAGCTTAAGGCTGCCCACCGCTGATACCGAAATGATCGCCTGAACACCCAGCTTCTTCATGGCCCAGATATTCGCGCGATTATTGATCTCGGTCGGAGAAATGCGATGGCCAATGCCATGACGCGGCAGGAATACAACCGGCGTCCCATCAAGCGTACCCGTAATGAACTTGTCTGACGGATCCCCAAAAGGCGTTTTAACTGCCACCTCTTTGACATCCTGAATACCTTCGATCTGATACAAACCACTGCCGCCGATCACACCGATTGTTGCTACCATAATAGTTCTCCTGTTCTTATATTTCACGTACTGGCACGCCATGGCGTGCCTCTACATCAATTCGATAATTCTTTAGCCCGGTCGCGCGCTGCTTTAAGCGCAGCCTCGAACATAGCATCCATACCCTTAGTCATAAACACATCCATGGCTGCCTGTGTCGTGCCACCCTTTGAGGTAACCCTGGCACGCAAAACATCGGGAGAAGCCTCACCCTTTAATAACATCTGTGTACTGCCTACCAGCGTCTGATAAACCAGCGCGACCGCTTCTTTCTCGGAAAATCCAAGTTTGCGTGCCGCCTTGATCCAGCACTCCACGAATAAAAACACATACGCCGGACCGCTGCCCGAAACAGCCGTAACGGCATTGATCATCTTCTCGGGTACTACGACCGTTGTGCCGCTGGCGTTAAAAATGCTTTGTGTCAATGTCACATCTTTAGGGGTTGCCTTGGCACCGCGGCAAACACCGCTCACGCCCTGGCCCACCATGGCCGGCAGATTGGGCATGACCCGCACAACGCGCACACCCTGGCCTAATTTCTTCTCAATAGACTTCGTCGTGACGCCAGCTGCAATGGAAATGATCAACTTCTTAGCTAAAGAAAAAGTACGCAGCTCGGCCAAAACATCCGGCAGATCCTGCGGCTTGACGGCCAGAACAATGACGTCCGCCGCCTTAACAGCGTCAACGATCATGCCAAAAGCTACCTTATATTTCTTTTTCAGCTCAACCTGCCGCTCCAGGCGCGGCTCGCACACATAACATGTATGCTTAAGATGAATGCCCGCCAGAATAGCCTCGCCCATATTGCCGCAACCGATGAATGTTATTTTCATAATCCCCTCCCATTCCCTCCCCACAAGGGGGAGGGCGTTAAACCTTAAATATCGCGGACCCGATGCGGACCATGGTCGCGCCTTCTTCAATGGCGATCTCATAGTCCCCGCTCATGCCCATGGATAAATGTTGCATGGTGATATTAGATGAACCTGCATACTCTTTGCTGATACGATCAAAATGGGCCTTCAGACGGCGAAAAACCTGACGGATCACATCCTTATTATCTGTTAAGGGTGCCATACACATCAGTCCGCCAACACGCACATGCGTCAGTTCTTTAACCTGCGCCAGCAAAGAGCCCAGCTCTTCTTCCGGCAAGCCGAATTTCTGTTCTTCACGCGCAATATCGATCTGCAATAAAACATCCTGAACCTTGCCGACGGTCGCGGCACGCTTGTCGATCTCCTGTACCAGCTTCAAACTGTCAACTGACTGGATCAGGTCGAACAACTGAACGGCTTCTTTAGCCTTATTCGTCTGCAAATGGCCTATAAGATGCCTGACCACCGACCGGCCGCTGAAGTTCAATAAAGGGAACTTATCTTTGGCGGATTGAACGCGGTTCTCAGCAATATGCAACAAGCCTGCCGTCATCGCCTCATTGACAGCCGAAGCGTCAGAATATTTGGTCACGCCAACAACGGTGACCGAACCCTCCGCGCGTCCCGCACGCTGACAAATAGATCTGACCGATGCCATAACAGCATCGAGATTAGACTGGATCATACTCAAGGCTCGCCGATAACTTTTTTAATACTGGCCAGAAGGTCACGGAACGGCAATGGTTTGGTCAAATACATATCTATGCCCTGGCGTTTCAAAATAGGCTGCATATTTGGATATGCGGTCAGCACAATGACCGGCACATTCTCGGCACCCGGGATCTTTTTGCGCTCAGCCAGGAACGTATAACCATTCATCACAGGCATTTCCACATCCAATGCGATCAGATCAACCACCCCTTCACGCAGCGCCTGCAAGGCAGACTCCCCGTCGTGAACGCCGCGAACCTCATACCCTTCCTGGGTCAGCCGGCGCCGGCTGATATCGACAACCACATCCTCATCATCTACGATCAAAATTGTTTTAGGCATAATCCAATTATATGTCGATATGCATTCCCCGCCATTAAAAGTCAAATTTTCTTAACTCGTCATCCAAAAATGGTTTTTCCGGGTCAAAGATCTCGCGCATCAAATGGTCCAATGCCACGTAGAACGGCTTCAAGAAAACGCCCGCTTCCTGCTGCGGGAACCTGTCTGTGAACACATACCCGATCTCGGCATCCCTTAAACTATATAAACCACCATTCACGTTCTGTTCTTGAAAGGTTTCAGCTACCATATGCATGTAAAGCGGCAGCTGAAATGAACGGACCTTGTCAAAGATCTCACGGCGATCACAGGCATCTGACAGGACAACGGGCTTTTGCGGCAATTTATCAGAACCACCCGTTTTATAATCCAGCACCAACAGGCCGCCACCAGAGCCCTGTTCAATGCGGTCTAGCCGCGCCTTGAACTTCACTGCTCCACTGGGTAACTCGATAATAGATGAAAGGTCCTTCTCAAGACCCATGATGCGGGCGATCGACGGAGCTCGTTCCCGTTCTTTGACCAAAAAGGCACGCAGTTTATGTTCCATCACCTTACGTACGAGAAAGGCATCCGACCGCATCCGCTGAAGGAATGTTTCTTCGAACTTTGTTTCAAAAAGCCCCCACAAACGCTTCTCAAAAGCATCACCCAACTCCAGAGCCTTACCTTCAAAAGGCCTATAAACATCGTCGAGGAACTGATGAAAGAAATTGCCGATCAAGGCGGCATCCGGTTCATCAAGAAGGTCTTCTTCTTCACGCAACCCCAGAACATAGCTCGTGTAAAAAGTATAGGGATTGGCCAAATAGGCATTGATCGCACTGGCGGAATAGGTAAAGTCCTTAAGCCACGCGATCAACTGCGGCGTCTTGGCCGCCATGCGCATATTAGCCCCCGCCCCCGCCGTAAAACCCCCACGCTGTGTAGGATAAGGCGCAAGTTTGCCTGCCTTTTGCTGCGCCGCCCAAACCAGCTCTTCGACAAAACGGCTCGGTTCCTTTTCCTTGTTCTTCTGATAGACCAGATGAACTGTTTTAGCTGACGATATCACGCGCATGAACTGATAACGCTGGATCTCTTCTTCCAATTCAAGACGGTCGAGTTTTAGCTGGATCATGACTTCGCGCGGAATAAGCGAAGCATGCACGTTGATATTGGGTAGGACGCCCTCATTGACATCCATCACGATCACGTGTTCGAAATTAAGCGACCGGGTCTCTTCCAGACCCAAGATCTGAAGACCTTTTAAAGGTGTGCCCTGAAAACGTACAACCTCAACACCCATGCTGTCCTCAAAAATATGCCCCATATCTTCCATTGAAAATGGTTCGTCGGCGAATGAAGCCTGACGGAAAGAGGCACACCATGAGCGCAGACGCTCGGTGATATTGCCATTAAGCTGATGTTGCGGCATAGGGCTTTTCTGCGCAAGGACGTCCAGGAAATGGTCAAGGCCCTCCGCCAGGGTGCGCAGATCTTTAAACCCGGCCCAAAGGCGCCATAAAAGATCATGCGACTCTTTCAGGACATCCGTGATCTCCCGAGCCGTCACCATAACACCCTGACCCGCTAGAGATTCCAGTGTCGATGCCACCACCGCGCGCTCGGATTCGATCGCATCAAGGCCGATAAATGTCCGTCCCGAGATCTCACCCGATAAGCGCCCCTTGATCACCTCTTCGATCTGTCGCGTCAATACCGGCATAATGCGCTCATCGGCGCCAAGGTGCAGATGCCTGACAAAAGGATGCGTCATGACCGACAGATAACTTTGCGCATAATACGTATCATCCCGTCGTGAAGTGTGCGCTTCAAACAATGCCCTTAAAAGTAAATACAAACTGCTGCGCTTTAGAGGATAGCCCATGGAAACATTAATGTTTTGGATCTCTTCCGGCAAAGCCGATAAAAGCGGCACCAGGGCCGCGGGGTCAGGCACGACCACCAATGTGTTATCCAGTTGAGGCAGTGTCCCTAAAATATCCCTGACAGTCACGGCCTGCGCGTGCGCATCACCCGCCGCATAGGCTTTCAGCTCAAAGTCAGTCGGAACAGGCCCGCCCGCGCCTTCCTTGATCTCGCAACCGAATTTACGGGCAATGCGCTCAAGCACCGGCCATTTTGTCTGATCTCCCTGAAAGATAAGCGTGGCCTTGCCCGCCTTATAGAGATGCTGGACAACAGCCTCTTCCGTCTGATGGAAATAAAAGAAATTCGCAAAAATGATCTCGTCATAACACACACCCTGGGCGGCCGCCCACAAGGCTACATTGTCTTTAGCCCTTAAATACTGCAAGCCGCGCGATGATCCCTGACGCATTTGTAAACGCGCATGGAACGCCTGACGCAAATGGCCGATCTTTTCCAGAAGCTGATTGATGTTCTCCGGCACGGGATAACCAATGCGTGCGCTTTGCTGGACATTCTTAAGTGCTGAAGGTTCGATCGCCTCAATATCCAACTGGCCGATAAAATTCAGGATATCCATTGCCCACGGCAGGAATTTCGCAAATGAAGCGCGTCCGGCCAGGAGTTCTGGCGTCAATTGCTGCGCCAGACAGTAGATCTCAAAAGCATCTTCAATGCTTGTGGCGCATTCACGCTTCCCTGTCATGGCCGCCATCTCATCGATAAGCTCATTGACCGTAAAAAACCGCGGTGGGATAAATGCCCTGCCGATGCGTTTAGCCAAAGCACGTTTCAGGAAATAAGCCGGTCGCTTGCCGCCAAAGACAATGGCGAGTTTATCCAGAGCACGGCCCTTGTCGATATATTCGCGCTCAATATAGGACGCAAGTTCATCGATAAAAGATTTTGTGAAATCAATGGTGAATATCTTGCTCATAACCTACTCTGGTTTTATTTGCCTGACTTGCCCATCACCTTCGCCGAACGCTTGGCTCGCCTTCGGCTCGACACCATGCCCGCTCGCTCAACTTATGTCGGCTTAAGGCGATGGGCGCGTCAGGCATAAAACTCACACTTCTAACACGTTTCAGCAGGTGGACACAAGGTCAGCCCCTACTTCTTTTACTTCTTTTTCATTAATGAAAACTAAATAACCCTTAACAGAACGTCCTGGATAGATCTGTTTTAATAACTCCATATATGTCCGGACCTGAGCTTCATCCTGCAGCGAGCGACCTGCCGGGTCACCCCTACTGCTTTTAAAGTCAACAATGATGACTTCGTCGGGTGTAATGATCAATCGATCAAGGCGATGGGTATTCCCCATACGATCAACCAATGCGTATTCGCAGTGGACCTCTCCTGCACCAGACCTAAAGAAGGTCCGAATACACGGCTCAGCTAAAGCCTGCACCAAAGCTTCTTCATCCACCAACTCCTTTAATCGCCCGTTCTGCGCCAAAGCATCGCTTACCGCGGAACGCTCCTGTCCCGGCACGACGACTTTGATCTCTGCCAAAAGCGCATGCAACGCATTACCGGAATCCTTCAGGCTGCGTGTCGACGGCTGATCGACGGGTACAAACTCATCCTCCAACAAGCCCATCCAATCGCGGCAGACGGGGGGCATTAATTTTTTGACCGTTCCTTCCAGGTCCGCGGCTTTACCGGGATAACCTTGTGCCGGCGCACCAACCGCGTAGGTTTCTGCCGGGAAAAGCACCACCGCTAAATTATGCGCATTGCCCGCCTTAAGCGGCAGAAATCCGTACATCTCACATGCCGCACGTGTTAAGGCCACATATAAATTATTCAATTCCGAGAAAAATGTCTGCATATCTTCTTCAACATCCAACTCCTGGGCACAATCTGAATACGGCAGATGAGCGGCTGTAAAATGGTACAATTTCAGCGCTTCATCCTCAACGCGCAGGGTATACGCCAATGCCTTATTGCCGCCCGAAGATGAACTGCCCAACCCCATCGTCAAAAACGGGATGATCACGACCGGGAATTCCAGGCCCTTTGCCTTATGCACGGTCATCACACGGACCGCATCACCCTCTTTAGCACCGCTTAAAACCTCAACGAATAATTCATCACCTTCGATCGTTTCATAACAGGCAAGGAATTCCGCCACACCCGGAAACTCATCTTCGCGCGCCTTGACTACGCCTAAAAAACGCATCAGAAAACCCTGCGCCGGCACAAAAATTTCCAGTGCCTTTGTTTGGCGGAAGAACATGACCAGTAATTCATATAATGGATGCAGACCGCAGCGCACAAGGAACGGCTCAACCAATTCCTTCCAAACCTGCGGGTATTTATCCGCAAAAACCAGGGACAAAGACGCACCCCGCTGCCGGCGCCAACTCATGATAAGGTCCTGGATATCGCTGGATTTAATACCAGCGGCAGAACAGAATATATCCCCCGAAATAAAAGACCCAAAGGAGGCATTGTCCGACGGAGAAAGAAGGAACCGTAAAAAAGCGACGATCTCTTCGACCAAGGGATGTTTCTTGATGCTCAAGGTCCTGTCAGATGTGGCAGGCACCCCTGCTTCCAAAAGCCAGCGGGTCATATCCTCAACGTCATTATTCTTGCGAACTAAAATAACAATATCCGACCATTTGAACCTGTCTTTTAATTCATCGAGCCTGGCCAGGACCCTGATACGCGCATCTTCACGGTAATCATCCTTCTTAACCCCGGCAAGAACCTCTAAACGCACATACCCCTTAGCGCCGGTCAGGACAGCTTCTTGTTTTGACTGGCTGTAAACACGGCGCAATTCATCTTTATCGCACCCGCGCGCCGGGATCAGGCGCTCCCCCTTATCATTGACGGCCATCATCAGCCGCTCTAGATTCTCCAGGCTGAAAACCCTGTTGTTAAAATCCACAATGGCCTGCCGGCTGCGGTAACTTTTATCCAGCGTATCCTTACGGCAATGATAATCCGGAGCCGCATAACGTGCCGCCACAGCATCGAACAGGCGCGTATCTCCGCCGCGGAAACCGTAGATCGCCTGCTTTTTATCCCCGACGTAAAACAAAGACCCGCCCTGCGCAATGGCTTCCTCAGGCAACACCCTCAAATTCTCCCATTGCAACAAGCTGGTATCCTGGAACTCATCCAGCAAATAATGTTCATACCGCGCCGCAAGGCGATAATAAAGTTCATCGACGCCCATCCCCTGGGCATAGACAGCACGCGCTTTAGCGTTAAGCTGACTTAGGAAAACAACATCTTCGCGCACACAGGCCGTATCAAATACGGCGCGCACCTGTTCAAAAAGCTCGATATAGGGATCATATAAATGGGCCACCTCAAGAGCCGCCGCACGCTTGAAACCCTCCTCGACCCTGCCCCAAAGCTTTTCATATTCCGGTGAAAGCGACGCACCTTTTTTCATCCGCTTCTCGTTATCCGGCTGAAAGGATTTCGGCAGACCCTTGAAACTGAACGCGGCATGATACTCTTCAAGAAACGCGTCTATGCCCTGCGCGAACCTGTCCTGAAGCCCCTCAGGCAGCGGTGAGGCAAATACCTTCATATCCGCGATGACAGCGGCTTTAGACTGGATCAAATCCTGAGGCGTGATGCCGGCGCGCGTAAAATCCAAGCCATACGTATTATATTCATTGAACAACTTCTCGACGGTATCAAGGACGACGTCCTTGGGCAGCCAGCTGGAACGAGATTCAACCAGTAGCATACTGATCAGGAAATCATCAAAAGCACGCGCCAGAACGGGGTCTTTCCTGACGCGCTCGATCACGACATCCAGTGCACGCGCCAGATATTCCCGGCTATTGGTCTTGATGCGGAAGTTAGCGGTCAATCCGACCTGAAAAGCAGAACTGACGAGTAAGGCATTGATGAACTTATCGATGGTCTCGACCTGAAAATAATTATAATGCCGCAGGATGGTCTGCATGATCTTCCCGGCCAGCTCTTTAGCCTCTTCAGCACGCATGCCGATCGGTGCCAGGAGCGCCGCTGATTCATCTTCAGGCATCACGCCCAAAGCCAGTTGCTTGAGAAACTTCAAAATGCGCTCTTTCATTTCGAACGCAGCTTTATTGGTGAAGGTGATGGCAAGGATAGAATGGACCGGCGGTATTTGACGCTGGCGCGTCAGATGCAGGATAAGCTGAACATACCGCCTCGCCAGGGCATAGGTCTTGCCGGAACCGGCAGAGGCTTCCACCACCCTGATCTCGGGTGATAAGAACATTTCTTCATGCGAAAATTTCATTGACGGCTCACGAACAGCGGATCCTCCAAAACCTCACGCAAAGAGGCAACGGCAGCCTCGAAGGTACCCTGGCCGGGCTTCATCCCCCAGGCCACATTCTCCTTGGCAAATAAGTCAAGCTTGGCCACAAGTTTGATGCGCTCTTTCTGCGTCAGCGCTAATTCCTGACATTTCTCGTCACGGCAACGCGCGGCACTCAGGATCACCTTCTTTAACATGACAACTTGTTGAAGCACGGACAATGCCGCTGATTTACGGTCACGTGCCAAATTCTCCATCTGAAGCTTGAACTCCGCTTCATTTAAATCCCTGGGCAGACCGACTGATTTGAATTTATAATATGCCTGCCACATCTGGCGCTCTTTTGAACTGACCAGAATATGCTGTTCATAGGCCACGGCCAGGTCATACGCTACTTTGCGGATCAGCATATTTCTGGATGTTGCGTACTTCATCAAATAATTCTTTGCGACACGCAGATCCGTATTATCCAGTGTACGATCATCCACCAGCGTCTTGATCGCCTTAAGATCCTGGGTAAATTTATCACCGATCTCCTGTTCGCTCATAAGACGTTGATCGACACGCCCGTAATAACTCAGGCTGGTGATGAAGGTTTTAGCAAATGCATACTTATCCATATCAGGGTTAAGCTGCTGGAATGGGTTATCCGGCAAGGGCTCCACCGGTTGCGCCTGAACCGGAGATAAATTTATGATACAAAGACATATGGCTATGATTAGAAACCGCATACAAAATCCTTTCTGATACAAGTAAATTTTGATTATAACACGGATCTTCAGGCCAGGTATAAACACCATAATTGCGTCAAGGTCACCTCAGCGCCAGGTTCGATCTTTGTTAAAGGGCTGTGGACTTCGACCTCGCCATAATCATACAGCGAGGCATTAAAGACCTCGACCATGGAACGGTGTGCATACGGCTTATCCCGGGCTATATCGAACGCCCTGACCCACCTCAATGGCCCGTGCGGCGTATCCTTAACAACAGCCACCTGCCCTTCACGCAACATGGCCCCGAACTTAAAACATGTATTGCCATGACACGCTATAGTCGACCAGTCATTCTGACAATAAATCTCAAGCTCAGGGTCAGGCAAAGTTTGATCCTCATAATGATAAGAACGCACATCGTCCTTGCCTGCCGGAAGATAAACATCGAACGGCCGGCGGATCTGCGTCACATTCCAAATGCCTTTAGTGATCGTATGCGCTGACATATTACGCAGTGTTTCAATCAGGAAAATATCTCCTCTTTCTGAAAAACCAACACGACGGATGACCTGTAAGCCCGTTTCCCGGCAAACGGGACTGGTCATCACGACCACGCCGTCTTTATGCTCAAGCGTATACACACCGGCATCAAGGTCAAGCGGCGGTATCTTTTGCCCCCATTCCCACTCCGGCGCTACCCAGGTCTTGTCACCGCCATAAACATTAAAACCAGCCGTTTGTTTAAAAACGGCGAGGTCGGGTATGCTCGCTATATCCGAAAAAACCATGGCCTCAGGTGCATACAAAAGCTCTTCACCGCGGAATGCCAGCGAAATGATGCGTCCTCCCAATTCAGGCAAAAGCCCGAGGACGATATCACCACGACCGATGGTCAATGAAGGCTTCATACGCAA
The DNA here is from genome assembly GCA_002753465.1 of Candidatus Omnitrophota bacterium. Lineage (GTDB taxonomy): Bacteria > Omnitrophota > Gorgyraeia > Zapsychrales > Fredricksoniimonadaceae > Fredricksoniimonas. The sequence goes on along the minus strand of PEAF01000011.1, from coordinate 23,000 downwards.
ACCGGGGGTCATTTATGTTGCTGGATAATATCTTTCATGCGCTGCTTGGCATCGGCGGCTAACTGTTCATCACACGTACATGGGGTATTATTAAGAACTTCTTCATGCCGTGTGAAAATGGCGCGCAGCGCCTTGATCTGCCGACCGTAAAACGTACACGTCTTACACATCATAAGATGTATGCGCATGGTCGTATATTCACGCCATGTCAGTTTACGCTCAAAAGAGATCGATACCAGCCTGGCTGCCTGCTTGCAGGAAGTAGTAAGAGGTAGATCGGTGGGCTGTTCCCAGTTATCGGGTGTTGTCATTTTTTTTCGAACCAATTCCTTTCCAAACATTCACGCAGTTGCAACCTCGCCCGATGAAGCATAACCCACAAATTCGTCGGCGTGATGCCCAACTCCTTACAGATCTGGGACGTATCCATATCATCCAGCTCACGCATCGCAAAGGCGCTCGACGTTGTTTTGGGAAGTTTCTCCATACACCCATGCAAAATGACCCAGAATTCCTTGGATTGAAGAATGGCCCGCTGATCAGGCATCCAGTCCTTGGGATATTTACGAGGATTTTCAATGGCATCGTAAAATTGATCCACGGTCTGCTCCTCATCGCGCTGCAGATTCTGCAGATCCGTAACGGGGCGTTCACGGAAATCCTTGCGGTAGTGATCAATGACCTTATGCTTTAAGATCCCTACCATCCATGTGCGCTCGGTTGAACGGCCGCTAAAAGACCGCTTTCCCTTTATAGCCGCCAGAAACGTCTCCTGCACCATGTTCTCTGCCATATCCTTGTTGCGCAAACGCATCATCGCATAGCGGAATAAATAATCACCGTGCTGATCAACCCATGTTTCTGCCGGAGAAAGGGCCTTCGGGTACTCATTATGATTTATTTTTGACTTCATTGTTCTTCCTGAATTTGCTTAATACGCTTCATCGCCTGCTCGCCCCAGAAATCCGCATCACCGTACGTTGTTACGATCCGGTTATACAAGGCTAATGCTTCTTTAGTTTCACCTAAGATCTGATAACAATGCGCTAAGTCATAGAGTGCTGTCTTAAAAAGCAGGCTCTCCGGATACTGGCCGATAAATTCATGAAAAGACTCTTTAGCCCTGAGATATTGGCCCTTTTGATAATAGCCCATGGCTTTTTCATACAGCACTGAGGCACTTTCAACACGAAACGGAGCCTCAGGCGCATCCTGCAGCATAGAGCAGCCGGCACCGGCGCCGATCAAAAATACTCCCAGGAATAAAGATAAAATAACCCGCATCGATTTCTTATTTCTGTACGATCTTATTAACGGCAAATGCAATATCCACGTCAACATCATTGCCCAGCATCAACCCTCCGTTGTCCAATGTCTTATTCCATTTAACGCCATAATCCTGACGGTTGATCTTAAAATGAGCCTCCAGCCCCAATATCGGCTGCTGATTCATAGGATTGATGATCGGCCCCATGATCATGACAGGGACCTCGATCTCATGCGTGACGCCCTTCATGGTCAGGTCTCCGGTTATCAAATACGTCATAGCATCCTTCATGACGATCTTTTTACTGGTGAAATTGATCGTAGGGAACTTTTCAACTTCAAAGAAATCAGGGCTACGCAAATGATCATCGCGCTGCTTGTTCTTAGTGTTAATACTTGCAACCTGGATCGTCGCGTTAATGCTTGAATGCTCCAGATCATTCGCATCAAAGGCTACGGCAGCATCAATGTCATCGAAACCTCCGGTCACCTTCGAAACCACCAAATGCGCAATAGCAAAATTCACCGATGAATGGACCTTGTCCAAGGCAAACTGCGTTGCGGCAAAAGAAGCTCCCCCGGTCAAAGTCACGGCCACTGACAACAGAATACCTGCAACGATCTTTCTCATACGCCCTCCTTGATTAATCTTTCGAGTATTATTACCACTTACCCGTCTTACGCATAGGCGCCACATGGACTTTTTGCACACGCTCCAGCGATCTTTTGATCTCATCGCTGGTAACCTGTGAACTTTCGAGCTTGCCGCTCAAATATTTATCATACCCGACCAGGTCCAACAACCCATGCCCGCTCAAATTGAACAGAATGGTCTTCTGCTTGCCTTCTTTCTTAGCCTTATTTGCTTCTTTGATGACCTGTGCCACCGCGTTAGAACTTTCAGGGGCAATAACGAAGCCTTCTGTCCTCGCCCAGATGATCGCCGCTTCATAACTGTGAAGCTGATCAACGGCCGTCGGACGCATCAGGCCTTCAACAATAGCCTGACTGACCAAAGGCGCCATGCCGTGATAGCGCAATCCGCCCGCATGAATGGCCGGCGGCACAAACTGTGAGCCTAATGTGTGCATGGGCAGTAACGGTGTCATGCCTGCAATATCGCCATGGTCATAGGCAAACTTGCCCTTGGTCATCTTAGGACACGCCTCTGACTCGACAGGAATAATGTCGATCTTGGCGCCGTTGATCTTCTCCTGTGTAAAGGGGAACGCAATGCCGGCAAAGTTACTGCCGCCGCCCGCGCACCCAATGATCACATCAGGATTCTTAATGCCGACCTTCTTAAGCTGTTTCTGCGCCTCAAGGCCAATGATGGTCTGATGCAGCAGCACATGATTAAGCACACTGCCTAGCGCATAACGGGTCCTGCCGGTCTTATCTGTGACCGCCGCTTCAACGGCCTCACTGATAGCGATGCCAAGGCTGCCAGGCGTATCCGGCATGCTCTTGAGGATCGTACGCCCCGCCTGCGTCTCGTTTGACGGACTGGCAATGCAATTGGCGCCCCACAGCCCCATCATGATCTTACGCATGGGTTTTTGCTCAAAGCTCACACGCACCATGAACACTTTGCATTCCAAACCAAACACATGGCAAGCATAAGCCAGCGCCGTACCCCACTGCCCCGCGCCTGTTTCTGTCGTCAAACTCTTGACGCCGAATTTCTTATTGTAATATGCCTGGGCGACCGATGTATTGGTCTTATGGCTACCCGCCGGCGAAACGCTCTCGTCCTTATAATAGATCTTTGCCGGCGTCTTAAGGTAACGTTCAAGATTCACCGCACGACGCAACGGTGACGGGCGCCACTGATAAAGCACCTCCAGCACCTCAGGTGGAATATCGATCCAGCGCTTGGTGCTCATTTCCTGTTCAATGAGGTTCTTGGGGAAAACCGCCTCAAGCATTTGAGGTGTCACAACCTGACCATCAGGCGTCAAAGGCGGCAACATCGCCGTAGGAAGGTCTGCCGCCAGGTTATACCACTTGCGCGGCATGTCTTTTTCATCAAGAAAGATCTTTATCTGCTCCATGTAAGCCTCTGATGTTTATGAAGTTAAAGTAGTAATACTCCATTATATGCAAGAGCTGCAACTCGTCCAATGAAACTGCATTTGACATTGCCAAAACTTTGCATTATCGTCATACCATGAAAAATAAATTTACCCGATACCCCATCGCCCAAGAACTTAGAAAACGCATCCTCATTCTCGACGGCGCCATGGGCACCATGATCCAGCGGCACAAACTGACTGAAGAGGACTATCGCGGACCCCGTTTCAAGGACTGGGCCAGTGATCTTAAAGGCAATAATGACCTTCTTTCTATCACACGCCCTGATGTCATTGCCGGCATCCACAAACTTTATCTGGAAGCGGGCGCGGACATCATTGAAAGCAATACCTTCAACGCCAATGCCATCAGCATGGCGGATTATCACATGGAAAGCCTCGTGCATGAACTGAACGTGGCCTCCGCGAAATTAGCACGTAAAGTCGCCGATGAATTCACGGCCAAAGATCCTCAAAAGCCGCGTTTTGTAGCCGGTTCCATTGGCCCGACCAATCGCACCGCGTCCATCTCCCCAGACGTGAATGACCCGTCTTACCGCGCCGTCAATTTTGACCAATTAGTCAGAGCCTATGGCGAACAGATAAAAGGCCTTGGTGAGGGCGAAGTTGACCTGCTGCTCATTGAGACCATATTCGACACCCTGAACGCCAAGGCCGCGATCTATGCCGCGCTAACCTATAATGAGTCGGCCCAACGCCCGCTTCCTATCATGCTTTCCGGCACCATCACGGACGCCTCAGGCCGCACACTTTCAGGCCAGACAGCCGAAGCTTTCTGGATCTCGGTCAAGCACGCCAACCCGCTGGCCATCGGCTTCAACTGCGCGCTGGGTGCTAAAGATATGAAGCCCCACATTGAAACATTGTCCTCCATGGCGGACACGTTCATCAGCGCGTATCCTAATGCGGGCTTGCCCAATCAATTCGGGCAATACGACCAGACGCCGGCTGAAATGGCCGCCCTCGTCAAAGACTTTGCAGATCATAAACTCATTAATATTCTGGGTGGCTGTTGCGGTTCAACCCCGGACCATATTAAAGCCATTGCTGAAACAGTAAAGAATATACCGCCGCGTCCGGTACCTACCGTAACACCTGTTTCCAATTACAGCGGGCTTGAACCGCTCATCCTGCGTGAAGGCATGAACTTTGTTAATGTCGGCGAACGCACCAATGTGACAGGTTCCAGAAAATTCGCCAAGCTTATCATTGACGGCAACTATGATGAAGCCCTGGTCATCGCCCGCCAGCAGGTTGATGCCGGTGCCCAGGTCATCGATATCAATATGGACGAGGCCATGCTGGATTCCAAAGCCGCCATGGTCAAATTCCTGAACCTGGCCATGAGCGAGCCGGATATTGCGCGCGTCCCTGTCATGATCGACTCCTCTAAATGGGATGTGATCGAGGCTGGCCTCAAATGCCTGCAAGGCAAAGGTATCGTCAATTCAATTTCGCTTAAGGAAGGTGAAGAACTTTTCAAAGACCGCGCCCGGCAGATCAAGAAATACGGTGCGGCCACCGTCGTTATGGCTTTTGACGAAAATGGCCAGGCTGATACGCAGCAACGCAAGGTCACTATCTGCACCCGCGCCTATAAGATCCTGGTCGATGAGATCGGTTTTGCGCCAGAAGATATCATTTTCGACCCCAACATCTTTGCCGTCGCGACAGGTATTGATGCCCACAACAATTATGCGGTCGATTTCATTGAAGCGACCCGCACGATCAAAGCCACCCTGCCCCACTGCCGTGTTTCCGGCGGCGTGAGCAATGTATCTTTCTCATTCCGGGGCAATGACCATGTGCGTGAGGCCATGCACTCTGTATTCCTCTACCACGCCATCAAGGCCGGCATGGATATGGGTATCGTTAATGCCGGCATGATCACGGTCCTTGACCAGATCCCGGCCGAATTTTTGAATTTAGTCGAAGATGTTGTCCTTAACCGCAACGGCGAATCAACTGAGAAACTTATCAGCTTTGCCCAAACCCTTAAGGATCAAGGCAAAAAGATCGTCGAAGATCAGGCCTGGCGCAGTGAAACACTTGAAGCACGCCTCGCCCATGCCATGGTCAAAGGCATTACAGACTTCATTGATGCCGACCTTGAAGAAGCATTAAAGAAATACCCGAAACCTCTCTCCATCATTGAAGGCCCTTTAATGGATGGCATGAACCATGTGGGTGAACTGTTCGGCTCAGGAAAAATGTTCCTGCCTCAGGTCGTTAAAAGCGCGCGTGTGATGAAAAAAGCCGTGGCTTATCTGCAGCCGGCTATCGAGAAAGATAAAGCCGGATCAGCCAGGTCTGCCGGACGTATCCTCATGGCCACCGTTAAAGGTGATGTGCACGATATCGGCAAGAATATTGCCAGCGTTGTACTGGCGTGTAATAATTTTGAGATCATTGACCTGGGCGTCATGGTGCCCTGCGCCACGATCCTGGCCAAAGCCAGGGAGCTCAAGGCTGACATCATCGGGCTTTCAGGGCTCATTACACCATCACTCGATGAAATGGTCCATATCGCCACAGAAATGGAAGCACAGGGATTTACCATCCCGCTGACTTTAGGTGGTGCGACAACGTCCGAAGCGCATACCGCGGTCAAGATCGCCCCTGCCTATTCTGGCCCGGTGGTCCATATGAAAGATGCGTCCAAGAGCGTCGGCGCTTGCCGCTGCCTTATGAACCCGGCGACACGCGATGCGTTTATTGCCGAACATAAGGCGCATCAGACTAAGGTGCGTGAAAGTTTTGAAAAAGAGCGTTCACAGTGGAAATTAGTCCCCCTCGCTGAAGCCCGCCGCGGCAAAATGGTGAGCGACTGGAAAAACGTGCCCATCACCACACCATCATTTTTAGGGACCAAAACATTCAAAGGGTTTGATATCAGGGCTGTTCGCGAGAAGATCGACTGGTCATTTTTCTGCCTTGCGTGGGGATTCAAAGGCCGCTATCCCGGGATCTTAAAGGATGCCAAGGTCGGTGCTGAAGTAGCCAAACTTTACCACGACGCTCAGAACATGCTTGACGAGATCATGGCCAAGAAACTCCTGACATGCAACGGCGTTGTCGGTTTATTTGCGGCTAACAGCGTCGGTGAAGATATTGAGGTCTATGCGGATGAATCGCGCGCTCAAAAGATCGCGACCTTCCATTCCCTGCGCCAGCAAGGTGTGAGGACCGATCCTGACCAGCCTTTCATGGCGATCGCGGACCTTATTGCGCCCAAAGAAAGCGGCATTAAAGATTACATCGGCGGGTTTGCGGCTACTGGCGGTATAGGCATGGACGAAGCTATCAAATATGTCGACAATGACGGCTATAAAGTCATGCTCTTAAAAACCCTGGCTGACCGCCTCGCGGAAGCTTTTACCGAAGTGCTGCATGAGAACGTACGCAAGACTTACTGGGGCTACTCTCCCAACGAAGATCTTTCACTGGATGATATCCTCAGCGCGCGCTATCGCGGCATACGCCCGGCACCCGGCTATCCGGCCTGCCCTGATCATACAGAAAAGATCACGCTCTTTAATTTGCTCAATGCCACCGCACTTACGGGTATCGGGCTGACCGAAAGCCTCATGATGACGCCTGCCGCTTCCGTATGCGGGCAATACTTCGCCCACCCGGGATCGACCTATTTTCCGCTCGGGCATATTGACCGCACTCAACTTGAAGATTATGCCCGACGCAAAGGTATGAGCGTTGATGTGATGGCTAAATGGCTCGCGCCGGTATTGGCATAAAGAATTAAGGGGACACGTACCAAATTACCTTTTAATTTGGTACGTGTCCCCTTAATTACATGTCAATCATCAACTAAATAACGGTATCCCCGCTGCCGGTTTAATATCCAGGATCACGGGCACAAGGCCGTCAATGCGGATATTCTCAAGATCCTGCTGGCTGACAGGCAATGGAACACCAGCCCCGTCACGCTTGATCTGCATGTTCAGATTAGCGGCATTCATGTCAATACCACCCACGTTCTCTTTAACATCTGCCGAAGAAATACGATCAAAGAATAAGACCCCGATCTCATTGCCATTATTAGCATCATAATAAAGTTTAACGGCCTCCGTCTTGGCAATGTCGCGTGCGTCAAACTTAACCGCTTCTTGCAAGAGGGGTGAAATATTTGATCCTTCAATGGTTAGTCCCTTCGTGAGGCCTTTAAGCTCTTTAACAATATCAGAAGGCATAACACTTTCAGGAACTTCAAAACTCGAATAAACATTCTTCATCATTAAACCAAAAAACACAGTAAGTGTGTCGGGATTCTTAAGGTTTTCTCTTAATTTATCCAAGCTTATCGACATAAAACCTGATGATCCTTTGCCCTGCTTATGGATCAAGAAAGGATTAACAGCACCCCTTTGCAGTCGATTCAACTCTACTAATATCGGATCAGCGGTAATTTCTTTCTTTACCGACAACTCCTGAGAATCAGGAGTCTTCGTATTAATACCGGCCGCAGATGCCAAAGAAACATTCATAAACGTAGCCAACAAGATCGCGGCAGCCACTAATGTTGACTTCATCGCACGGTCTTTACTCAAAACAGCATTATTCTCAGGACTGGCTTCATCAATGGAAACCGCCGTAGCATGGCCTTTCTGATCATAAACTTTAACAACCTTCACGGTTGGCATGTTCGGCACCGGATAACTTCTCTGCGCTGCGGCTGAAGTACCCAAATTAATAATCCCATACATGGCAACCCCCGCAACAGCAACACCAGCAGCCTTGAGGGCTCTCATAATATATGCTTCGGTGTTTTTCCGGCGTTCGAACTTCTTCTGCGTCCCCCGCCATCCTTGCATCGCGGCATCAACTTGAGCATGATCCCCGGGATTAATATAATTATTAACACTAGTTTCAATATTAAGGATGGCATTGAGCTCATCAGGGCCGTCCATCAACTTTTGGAAACTTTCAGGCTGTAAATCCCAAAACCTTGACAGCCCCAAATTAAACCCTTTTAATATCTCTTTCTTCTGAACAGGATCAGTTAATAATCCCTTTTTCTCGAAAAATGATATCAGTTCATTGACAACACTGTCCGCATAACTCACCTGATGCATATCCCCTGTATCAATGATCTTAACCGCACCGTCAGTATCGACACCGAAATTCTCAAATTTAAGATCACCCATAAATTCACCTTTTAATAGCCACCTTAAAAGAGTCGTAGCTATTAACCCTGCATATACATTACTGCTCTTTAACCCTGAGTTCTCTAATGCGGTCACCTTATATGGAAGATATTGACCAACTGAAAATCCTGCATATCCAGCGCCCGTAAATACAGTATCCTCCAGCTCATTGATAGCCTTATTGTTGTAGTAATCTGCAAATGAATGATACCCGAATACTTTCACGGAAGTCGTGTCTTCAAGATTCGCGGCAACTTCCTCTTGCGCAAACGCATCGATCTTCTTAAAAGGCGTATGATTCGATTTATAAAACCTCACCGCAATGGAAATCGATTTCCCGTCAGCATCCTGCCCTTTAATAAAAGCAACATCTTTTGTGCTTCCCTGCCCGCCATACATTATCCTGGGATTCTTCAATTCCTTTAACCCTGCCATACTTAAAATATCTTCCTTCAGGACAGGGTTACTCCAAACATGATCAATCGACGCCTGCATACCTTCGTTCGAAAATCGTTCCATAAGCGTGCCGTCTTGACCAGTAACCCAATCCCTGGCACGGTCCTGAGCTGAGCTGTCTGAATTCTTCATTTCAGTCTTAACGATGTCGTCATCGCTGATCATCTCTCGTGCTTTCACCTCACCGGCCTGAGTATGGTCGATCACTAACACCTGAGCAAAATCATTCTTTAGACCGCCGGAGAAATACTTGCGCGGGATCATCTCCTGCGAGTAGCGGTCCACATCTTCCTTGATCATATTAAAAACGCCCACCTTGAACGCCTTGACATATTCCTGATAAATCTGCTGATTATTCGCCGGGTCCTGGTCAATACCCTTGACCTTGCCCTGATCCGCATAAACCTTGCCCAAAATCGATTCCCTGAGTGCGCGTTTATACCACGTGGCCAAAAGCATGCCGCCATAAACCTGCCGCACCGGAGCAAAGCTCTTGCCTTCATTCACCTCTTTTTCGATCGCCGGGATAATGACCTCGCGCATCACCTGCTTGGAGATCCTTACCGCTTCATTATCCTGTTCTGTTGCCGTCGTGGCCGCGTTCATCTGCATAGCCCTATAATCGCTCTCCATCTGCACTTTTAAATGATGCTCGATGATGACCACGGCATTCCCCTTTTCAAAGACAACAGCTTTATCCGGCGTGATCCAAACTTTATTGAACACATCCGTAGGGATATCCGTCGTTCCAAATTTCTCATACGACTTGGCGTAAACTTCATCCCAAAACTGTTTACCCAGATCTGTATCGGGGTTGGTCAACGATGCTGCGACCTGTTTAAGAAGGTAATCCTGCGCCAAAAGGTCACGCCCCATCTCCGTCAATCCAAAATTATCCGGGATAATCCGCTCTTTTTCGTAAGGCGATAAGTTGACCCACTGATCTGTATCAGGAACGGACAAAGACGCCAGAAAATATTTGATCAACTTGGGATATTCGGTCTGTTTCTGTTCGGGTGTAAGCTTTTCATCACCACGGTAGACGATAAAATCGAATTTGAATGGATCATTGGGATTGATCACCATGCCTTTGAGGTGCGTAGGCGTATAAGAACCTGTCAAACTCACCTGGGTACCAGGTGCCGGCATCAAACCAATAGCTGTTAATGACTGGGCAAAGCCCTGCGGGGGCATCACACAACTCAGGACAAATGCTATAAGGATAAAGAATGATGTTATCTTCCGCATAATCGGCCGCCCCTTAGGCCACACCTATATATAGAATACGCTTCCTGCACAACGACCTCCACCACGTATAAATATATATGTAAAAAGATAACTAAAACAAGGGTAGATGACACCCTGTCTGGTAACGTTATCTTGAAATGTTGTAACTGATTGATAGTGTGAGTATTTAGGGGAATAATTACGGGGACACGTACCCAATTAAAAAGCAATTTGGTACATGTCCCCGTAATTCTGATTCTAAAACTTTAAAACTTATACTTCATCCCTGCCACATAATTGCGGCCAATGGCGGGATAGTAATCAATGTTGGTCGATGCCCCTGCCCCAAAAGCAACATACTCGTAGTAACGCTTGTCAAAAACGTTATTAACTCCCACGAACGTATCCCAATTTGGATTAAACGCATACCCTAAGCGCGTATCGGCAATCACGCGTGCTTTGATCGGCGCGCGCCTGTTCGCATCATCATTGATCCCATACTGAGCCCCCAGAAAACGCCCCATCACATTGAGCGACAACCCCGACTTGGCAGCTATATTCATCCCGACAGAAACCTGATGTCTGGGCGTCATAGGCAAGCGTTTGCCACCAAATGAACCTCCGGAAAACTCAGCATCCAAGTACGTATAATCCACATTGATATCCGTTGATCTCAATCCAGCCACTTTCAAGGCAGGGACCATATGGAATGTCTGTCCCAGATCCACACCCAAACGACGCGTACGCCCGTAATTATTGTTGTTGCCAGGGCTCACAGTTGGATCCAGAAAGATCTCCTCTTTATTCAATGTCATAAACGGCGTCAGCCTTGCCTCAAAAACTTCACCGAAGGCATGCTTAACCCCTGCCCTGTAATCGATCCCCGTTTGTTGACGCAGCGTCGTATTCAGACCCGTCCAACGGCTGAAATACTCATCCGTATTAAGAAAACGGAACGTTTCATCCGCACGAATAAACACATTGGACCCTTGCGCATAATCATACTTCAAACCGCCGCCCCATACATTCGCTGTCGGAGCCGTTTTGTCCTTAGTCCCCATGTCATGGCTGATGAACGTATAGTCCGCTTTCTCGTGGCGCCCGCCAATATCAGCTGTCAACTTATCTAGAACATCGTACTGGGCCAGAAAATAATAACCCTGCTCTTTTTTAGCGATATTCACATCCTGCAAAGACCATGGATTATACTGGTCGATCACATGGCTGCGGTCACTGACAACATCAACCCCTGTGGTCAAACCTGCTTTCCTGCCGGCAATATCTTTCTCGATCCTGTATTTCAAATTGGCCGAATCATTCAGTATCCCCGTCTTGGAGAACTCCCACTCAGGGCTGGTGTAATAATAAAAACCATACGTATCCCGGTCACGATGCGTGTAATCCAAAGACAAAGTGCCGAATTCACCGCTGGCGTCAAAAGGTTTCCACTCTGACGTTAAACGTAAATAACGGTCGCGTGTATCCCCGAAATCATCCGGGGTCCTGCTCCCGCGCCGCCCAAGTGAGCCAAGCTGATCCGCATGCAAACCGCTAGGCAAACCATAATCATCCTCATGCCAGCCAGCCTCGATCCCCAGCGACAAAAGTTCCACCGCTTTCCAGTTCAAACGAACCTGCCCATCAGAGGCCTGAAAAGCATTGTTCGTACGATACCCGTTGGTCCGCTCCGTCCCGCCAAACACATACACCGTAAGGTCCTTTTTCCCGGCACTCACATCAGCACTCAGCTTCTTACGATCATAACTTCCGAGCTCGGTTGCAATGGAGCCATTCACCCCTTCGTGCCCGCTGCGGGTAATGATATTAACCACGCCGCCCACCGCATTATCACCGTAAAGCACAGAAGCCCCACCGCGCACGATCTCGATCCGTTCGATCGTATCCAGCGGAATCTGTGCTAGGTCAGGCCCCGATGAATCTGAAGGGTTAAGCCTGCGGCCGTTTTGCATGACCAGCACATTGCTCACCGCGGCATCATTGTACCCGCCCATATCTATGACGGAACTCTTTTGACTTCCTTTGTTATACACATGAACACCCGCCTGTCTGACCAAAAGATCTGGCAGCGTGAACGCCCCTGATGCGGCAATATCACGGCGCGTAATGACCGTCACGTATGAACCAGCCTCGGACGCATCCGAAACGTAGCGGTCCGGCGTTACCACGATCTGCCCAAGATCCTTGACTTCCTGGGCCCAGAGCGAGCCGACACCCGCGAACATTAACCCGATAATAAGTACTAACCTCTTCATTTCTCCTCCTTTGATGTATTAATAAAAATATACGGCTTGGATGAAACAGGACTTTTCCCGACAGTAATCGTAGTCTTGTAAACTGCTTCTATAATGCCGCGCTCCATCACTTCCTGCGGGGTCCCTGTTTTATAAATACGCCCCTCACTTACCAGCGCCAGGCGATCGCAATATTCACTGGCTAAATTAAGGTCATGCAGGACCATTAAGACCGTCACATCCAACTCGCGCACAAGACGCTTTAAAAGCCCCATGACCGCAACCTGATGGGTGATGTCCAAATGCGCCGTCGGCTCATCCAAAAGCAGCATTTTCGGCTGCTGCACCAGCGCGCGTGTGATCTGCACCAACTGCCTTTCACCGCCGCTAAGATGCTGCAGGGGTTTATCTTTGAAACACAACGTACCCGTCGTTGCCATGCAATCACGGGTGATGTTACGATCATGAGCTGACTCTAAAAACTGCATTTGCGCAAAATGCGGAAGCCTTCCCAGCATCACAAATTCTTCAACTGTCATAGCGGCCACCGGCACTTGCTGGGACACCACGGCCACATCGCGCGCTATTTCCCGCCACGCCATCTTCCCCAACGCTTTACCGTTAAGCGCAATATCCCCGGCCATGGGCTTAATGATGCGTGAGAGCGCCCTCAAAAGTGTCGTCTTACCCGATCCGTTCGGGCCAATAAGACCAAAAAATTCCCCGCTTTTAACATCCAAATCAACCCCTGATACCACGGCACGGCCCCCGTACCCGCACGTTAAAGCCTTGACCTTAAGCATGATCAACCTCCCCCCGTGAAAGGGCATACACAAAAAGGCTGCCACCGACAATGCCCGTGATCACCCCAACGGGGAGTTCCAAGGGCGCAATGATGGTCCGTGCCAGCATGTCACAAAAGATCAGAAAGATCGCCCCCGCCAGGAAAGAGGCTCCCAGTAAAATGCGGTGATCATGCCCGACGAGCCTTCTCATCAGATGTGGCACAACAAGCCCGACAAATCCGATCATGCCGGCGACCGCCACGCAAAAACCCGTCAAGACCGCGGCTAGGAAAAACAGGCTGCGCTTGGTGCACTCAACAGGAACGCCCAAATGCTGAGCCTCCTCTTCTCCCAAAGCTAAAGCATTCAACGGCAGGCAAAAGAAATATGCCGCCACCAATAATACCCATGCGGCGATGAACATGGACCAGATAAGCGACACTTCCGATTCCCCCAAACACCCCATGATCCAGAATATGATCCCCTGCAAACTTTCACGGCTCGATAATGCCATCAAAAGCATCACGAGCGATGAACAGATAAAGCTGATCATGACACCGTTCAACAGCAAACCCTGTAATTTGATGACCCCCATCCTTAAATTCGAGAAATATAAGAATACAAGAACAAGTCCGGCGCCCAGAACCCCTGCCAATGGCCCTGTAATCCGGCCGGACACCGCCAACCCCAAGGCCACATTGATCGCGACGCCCAAGGCCGCACCGCCGGAAATACCCAGCGTGTATGGTTCAACCAAAGGATTACGAAACAGACCCTGCAAAATAACACCGGCCAGACTTAATGATCCCCCAATAGCAAAGCCGAGGATAATACGCATCAAACGGATATCGAACAAGATGCTGTACTCAGCGCTGCCGCGCCCCTCTAGGAATACCGGGATGATCTTAGTAACAGGGATACCCGCCGCTCCAACAGACAAGGAAAGCATCATCACGGCCACTAAGAGCCCTAATAAAGAAAATAGCCAAAACGTCCAGCGTACATGGTTCATAAAACCACCTCAGGATGAAGATGCTTCATAATGCTCTTAAGTGCGTCCGCAAAACTCAGGGGTGTCGGGCTGCATAAAAGATATTCATCGATAATAAAGATCTTCTCCTGCCTGGCCGCCTTAAGGACCCCCAGCTTTTGCCAATTCTTTTTCTCCCGTTCCCCGTCGAAACCCATACTTGAGATAAGCAGCACGTCTGGATCGCTCATCACGATCTTTTCCTTAGAATACTGAAGGTATCCCGCCCCCTCTACAATATTGACGCCGCCAGCCAGCTCGATAAGGTCATTCACAAAGGATCCCCGGCCAATGGTCACCAAAGGATTGGCGCCAACCTGAACAAAAACACTCAGCCACGGACTGCGGCTGACCTTTTCTTTCAGGGCAGCTACCTCGGCCTTCGCCTGAGCAATGATCACGCGCGCCGCCTGATCTTTACCGACGATCTTCCCGATCATTAGAAAAACATCGCATACCTCATTAAAATCGCGGGCATTGGGGATATCGATCACATTAATGCCCAAATTACGGAGCTTGGTTTTAGCCCGAGGGTCTGTCAGTACGGTTGCAAAAACAATATCCGGCTTTAAAGCCACGACCTTCTCCAGATTGATCTCCTGAACATTCCCGACACGTTCTTTCAATTTAGCCGCCTCAGGCCGCTGGCAATACGCGGTAACACCGACAATACGGTCTTCACTGCCGAGCAAATAAAGTTCCTGCGTAATGACCGGCCCCAGGGAAATGATCCTTGACGGGACCCTCTCCTGGGCATGAACAGGCGCGATTAAAAACAGCAGTGAAAATATAAAAATAAAAAACCTTGTCATCTTTAACCCCTGTCTAAAATAAAAAATCCCTAAGTCTTCCTGGGAAGACTTAAGGATTGCACCCTCGTGCTTGGGCCTTAATACGATGCATCAACGAACACAGTCGTGCGCTGTGGCGATGATCTTAAATACAGGCTGGCTTTCTGACTCCCCCGAAAACGGGGCTACAGCGGCGGGACCGTTCCTGACTAGCCGCCTAAAGGCAGCGCACAGGATTTCCCAAACCTATATTTGATAATACTAATTCAATTCAGCAACAACTTCGATCTCAACCAAACAATCTTTCGGGATACGCGCGACCTGAAGCGTCGAACGCGCCGGAAAATCTTTCATAAAATACTCGGCGTAAATCTTGTTCATGCCGGCAAAATCATTCATGTCTTTCAGGAAAACTGAAGCTTTGACGACCTTGTCGATCGATGTGCCGGCGCCTGAGAGAACGCCTTTGATATTCTCGCACACGCGGCGCGTCTGCTCTTCAATGCCGCCAGCAACAACATTGCCTGTGGCCGGGTCCAGAGGGATCTGCCCGGCGCAGAAAACCAAATTACCGGTAATGACAGCCTGACTATAGGGACCAACGGCTGCCGGCGCTTTATCTGTCTTAACGATCTTCATATGAGCTCCTAAGTAATTAATGAATGGTAAAGTTTTACCACAAGCGGCCAAGATAGCAAAGAAAAAATTTCATGTTTATATTTTTGCGGGATAATGATCAGTTGGAATAATCGCGGACAACCTGCAGCACTTTACCGATGATCGAGGCTTCTGCTGTCATGAGGATCGGCGAAAAAGCAGGATTGGCAGGTTCCAGTAAATAGCTACTGCCCTGCTTAGCCAGACGCTTGACCGTTGCCTCTTCACCGACAAGCGCCACGACCACATCACCTGCCTGGGCATGATCCTGTTTACGGACCAGCACAAAATCCCCTTCCATGATACCCGCATCACGCATGCTTTCGCCGCGCACACGCAACGCAAACACATCCGCCCCGGGGAAAGCGAACTGATCAAGATTAAGGTAACCTAAAAGGTCTTCGGCGGCATAAACCGGCATCCCGGCCTGCACCCGTCCGAGAACAGGCACCTGGAAAAGCGCTTCCTTGATCAATTCAATGGCGCGGGATTTGCCTTCGTTAATACGGATATAACCTTTATTCACCAAAGCGTTCAAATGATCGCGGACAGTGCCGGTCGATGAAAATCCGAATTTCTCACCGATCTCACGGATGGTAGGCGCTGATTGATGCAAGCGGATACGTTCATAAATGAACTTAAGAACATTGCGCTGTTTTTCTGTAAGGGCTTCATTAACCATGGTTTTAATTTACCACACATAAGTGTGGCAAGTCAAGCTTTAGTTCAAAATTTGCTTGTAATTATTCGGCATACCGTATTCAACATACCGCACAAGACCGTCAGACCCGATAAAAACAAGGGTCGGAATACCCGCAACCTGATACGTCTGGGCTACAAACGAATTTGAATCCATAAATGAATCGTACTCAACATTATACTTCTCCAGGAGAGATAAAACCTTCGCCTTCGGCTCATTGATATTGATCAGAACGATCTCAATACCCTCTTGCTTTATCTCCGCCTTACGCGTGCTGATCTCTTTAAGCTGCTCACGGCAATGCGGGCACCATGACGCGAAAAAGAACAGGATAGCCTTTTTCCCTTTAATAAGTTCGTACAGGCTGGCGGATGTCCCCTTCGCACGCTCGAGCGTGAAATCCGGAGCCCTCTTGCCGAGCAAGGCACTTTCTTCCTGCGCCACCGCACAGCCGGCAGTATTAATGATCGCACCTGCTAACAATAATCCCATGACCCATGATCTCATCTTTTTCTCCAATTTTAAAAAAGTCCACCCGCACGCAACAGATAATATTCTGCGAATCCTATAAGAATAACGCCTGATACCTTCTTGATGGTCAGCGTCCATGCCCCCACCTTAGGCCAACCGGTAACAACCCCTCCCAGGGTCCCGGCAAGAATAAGTGAAGCGCCGACGCCATAGGCAAAAACAACCAGAAGACTAACGGCGTACAGTATATTTTGCTTTGCGGCAATATGCGCTAATAATGCACCTAAAGCTGGGGCTGTACACGGCCCTACCAGGAACCCTGATGCAGCACCCATCATAAAAACACTCCAACTGTCGTTTGGTCGTACCGCCGTCACCAATCTTACGGTGGGCAATGAAATAACATCCAGGAAAGCGAGCGCGAAGAACATGAAAATATTAGCCACCGCGACCAGAACCCAGGGATTGTTCTGCAGAACTCCGAATATATTGCCTGTCATGGCTGCGATAAGACCCAACAGAGCATACACAAGCGCTAAACCTGAAACGTATATCAAAGATAATAAAAAACCAGACCACCGGCCACCGGCCACATTAGCCCCTGCAATGGCCGCCATGGTCACAGGGACCAGCGGGTAAACGCAGGGCGTCAAGCTGACAAGGACCCCTGCCCCGAAAACAACCGCATAATCAAGCAAATGACCGGTAATAATCATGTCGCTACTATACCATGAAGGAAAATATCAACAATAAAGAGATTGATGTTTTAAAAGACGGCCAAAAGAAAAACCCCGACAGGTTATGCCGGGGTTTTGAAACGTTTGACAGGGACCTTATTATTTCTTTACTTCAGGGACCGCCGGAACTTGAGGTGCAGCCGGTGCAACCGCCACAGCCGGAGCCGGTTCAACAGCGACGATCGTTACATCAAACTTTAATTCCTTACCGGCCAACGGATGATTGAAATCAAGCATCACGACCTTGTCCTTGACCTCTTTGACCATGGCAGGATAAGGATTACCGTCAGGATCCTGCATTTCAAGCACCATGCCGACCTGCGGTGTTATATCAGCAGGAAACTTTGTCTTGTCAAATTCACGTACCGCTTCAGGACGTACCGGACCATAACCGTCTTCAGGCTTAACCATGACCGTCTTGGCCTCACCCACCTTCATCCCGGTTAACTCTTTCTCAAGACCCGGGATAAGCATATTTTTGCCGTCAACGTACTCAAGCGGCTGCTTGCCCTTGGTCGTTTCAACTTCCTCTTTATCTACCGTCAATGTATAATCGAACTTAACCTTCATGCCAGGCGCCACGACATTCTGAGCATGAACAACGCCCGTACCCAAAAATGCGATCCCCGCCAGCACACTCACACATAACAACTTGTTCATACATCCTCCTAGTAAAAAGTTAATGAGTTATAATATCACTCGATACGTTTTTGTCAAAAATATCCACGAATTCTACACACGGCACAGATAATAGAGCGTTTCATCCGTCAACTTGTCCCAGCGGCGCCAGTCACGCACTTCCAGCCCTGATCGCCCGGAAAAAACACGGACATCGTGAAAACCAAGCTCTTTGAGCACGCGCGACTGCTCTTTAGGTGTCCCGTAATAAACCGGCAGGTGATACCCTCCAGAAGCATCAAAAAGATAAACCGACTCCTGGCAGCGCGAACGGTATAAGTTATCATTCGCTGTCGACATTAAAAAACGCCGCCGCCAGCGTGAAATAAAATCCAAAGCCCCGCGCGCTGTCTTTAAGGTCAAACTTTGTAAATTCCTGGATGAAAAAAAGACCAGAGCCCCTTCGCGGCCCACACGACGGATCTCCTGCAGGATCCTGACACGGTCCTCCGCTGAAGATTCGTCCAGACCTTCACCGGCAAACAGAATAAAGTCGTATGTGCCGGCCGGCCCGGGCTTAACCTGACGGGCATCTGCCAGCACAATATTACCGCACTCCTTAAGATCATCAAGATCAGCCTGTGCAATGGCCACCATGGCCGGAACATGGTCAATGGCATCATAGCGTTTTACCATCGATGCAAAATAAATACTGGTCCGGCCATACCCTACCCCGATATCCAGCATGGACATATCTTTCAGCTCAGGCCGCAACCGCCGGATGATCTCAGCTTCAGGTTTAAATAAATTAGCATCTGCACTGGTGCGCATATCACGCTGAAGATAAAGGTCCTGAAAAGAATCAATGCCGTTCATCTGAAGGCGGGCCTGCTTGACGATCCTCTTGCGGTAAATCCAGGCACCCAGCGCTTCCAGCAAAGATGATGCCATACGATAAAATCCTGACACCCAGGGGATCTTACTGACCCAGCGTACCCAGCGCGCCACCCATTCCTCCTTACGAAGGCGGAAGATCTTAACAGTGCGCGCCGTTCCCAAGCGGTCTGCAAAACGCCTCACGACCGGCTCGTCTGACGAGGTAAAAGCCACCTGAGAACAGCCGCATTTGTAGGCATACGCCACGACTTCACGCCACAGCACATCATCGGGACAAAGACGCTTCAGCGAAAGGTCAAAGGAAGGAATATGCCAATAAAAAACCTGATCATATAAGAATCCGGCATGGTAAGCGGCAGGCTGACCGTTCAGGCATAACGTCGTAAAGATCAGGCTTGAACGCAGCTGCGGATCATCAACATAATAACGGCACAGGTCACGCGCGGCACGCTTGACAAACATCCCCGGCATAGAACGCAACGACCATCGGTGAATATGCTGGGTAAAAAAGTTCTTCCACGGAACGCCAGCGTGATCCGGAGCCTCCTGATGAGATGCCGAGACTTTGCCTTTTGAGGCAAAGATACCGGCATGCTTGGCCAAAGATCCCGTATGAAGATGCCGGCGGACGCGCTCTTCTCGATCGTGAATGACGATCCCCCATAATGGCGTTTTAGACACGGACATAGGGAAAAGACCGGCGGCGCGTGAAAAACCCTTCAAATAACGCCACGTGACCGACGTATCCGGGATCCCGTTCAATTCAAGCGCGTGCCAATCTGTCCGCTCTTTAAGGGGCGCCAGCAATGCCTGAAGGTCAGAAGGGCGCGCGGCTTCATAAATAATATCCAGCCGGTCCGCCATGCCATCGCCCACAAAATAAAATACGGCCTCCCGACGAACAAGCGGCCAAACAATGCGCAAATTATCACCTTCATAACCAGCGACCAGGCACAAAGCATACTCCGGCTGAAGCGGTGAAGAACTCTGCCCGTAGGCACGCCACCATGCCCTCTGCCAGGCATAGGTCTGAAAGATCGATTTTGTCGGTGCTTTAGATACAAGCGCATCCCATGCCTGGGGACCGATCGCCTCAAAATTATCAAAGAATTTTATGATCATCGGCTCATTCACGCATTTTCATAAGCTGTTTGGGTTAGAATCCGCAACAAATGCTGGTTCAGTATTTGAATATTGAACTGCTCCTCGATCAACCGGCGTGCGGCACGCGAGGCGGCATCGGCCACAGCCGGATCCTGACGCAGTATCCGCAACTTGGCCGCGAGTGCAGCCGCATTTTTTTCCGGGACCAGAAACCCGGTCCGGCCATCCTCAACCAACTCGCGGATCGCCCCGTTACTGGTCGTTACAACGGGAACGCCGCTGGCCATGGCTTCCATCAAAACAACAGGGATCCCTTCCTTGTCACCGGATGCTGTTGTGACACTCGGCGCCAGAAAAATATCCGCATCTTTAAGATATCGACGGATCGCCCCCGAATCCTGCCAACCCAGGAACCGCACCTTGTGCATAAGGCCAAATGAACGCGCCTGCATTTCCAGCATTTCTCTTAAGGGCCCATCGCCGATGATCACATACTCGAACGGCTCGTTCTCCAAAAGCGCCAGGGCCTCGAGCGCATAGGCGATACCCTTTTTATCAATAAGACGCGCCACCGACAGGATCTTCAATGTGGTTGAACCGAAACGCCGGCGTGCACTCACGTCAAACTGCCGGACATCAACCCCCATCCGATGCACCACGATCTTGCGCGGAGGACACCCTAATTCCAGAAGCCGCTCCTGGGCATACCGGCTGACAGGCAGGAACAAGTCCCCCTTTAAAAAAAGATCCTCAAGAGCCCCGACTGTTTTATTCTTAACAAGGTCCGCGAGGTCCTCGATATGGAATACCGTAACGATCTTGCCTGTCAAAGCGCCGATCTGCTTCATTTTAATACCGATCAGTCCATTCGAGCGCAGATGACATATGATGATGTCATCTGCACGCGCGGCAAGAAAAGCCACGGTCATATAAAAAAGCTCCAGCGACCATGCTTCACGGCCAAAAGCGAACACATTAATGGAACGCAGAATAACGCGCGGGGAGCGCGTCAAATGTATGGGGAAAATAAAAATAAACTTAAGGATCCGTCCCAGGACGGATGCCGGACGCTCATTCCAGTACTGAACGTGATATAAAAGGCCATGGCGAACAACATCCTCATGAACGATCTTTTCAGACGAGCGCGCACCGGCAAAGATCCTGATCTCGCAACCGGAATCCATCAGGCCTGTCATCTGATTAAGGATGAACGTTTCAGAAAGGGCAGGAAAACTATCGACGATAAATGAAATGCGCATAGTATTACGTTATTTCTTCCCGGACCGGCAAACAGCCAGTTCGTCTTTGATCTTCTGAATTTCAGCCGCGGCAGCATCCTGCGCCCGTTTGATCTCCTGCCCCACGCCCGCGCGTAAAACAGCGATCTGCTGTTCAAGCTTATGCACTTTATCCTCCAGCAGCGTTTTTTCGTCCGAAAGACGCTGCGTCCAGTACGCATCCTTAACCTTCAGCTGCCCTTCAAGCAAAACAACCTTATCTTCGATCGGCTTCTTGGCGGCCGTGATCTTCTCCTGCATCAATGACTGCTCCCTAGACAGGCGTAATTTAAACTCATTTTCCCTGACCTGATCTACTGACATCTCATGTGCCGCGCGTTCACTCAGTTCACGCTTAAGAGCGTCCGCCTCATCCGCCACCGTCTTAAGGGACTGCCGAAGGGATATCCTTTCACCCGCCTGCATATCGATCTTGGCCTGCAAGCCAGTTTTCTCCCCCTCAAGCGCCGACACCTGTTCCGTCTTTTGCGCGAGCGTCAAGGTCATGGCCTTAAGTTGATCTTTCATGTCATTGATCTGTGCGCGGTAAACCATGCCTGCCTGCTCCATGAGCCGAGGCAGATCATTATCACGCTGAAGCAAAGAAAGCTGCAGACTGTTGATCTTCGCCGCTGAAGACGCATTCTCGATCACAGCTGACTTGAACGCCTCGTCCTTTTCCGCTAACGCTTTCTTTAACTGGGTCAATTCATTCTGAACGAAGAAAACCTCATCCTGCAACACGACGATCTTATCCATCTCCTGAGCAGATGAATGAACGCATATGAAAAAACTGATAAGGAATAAGAAAAGGCCTCGCATACGTCAAATGATACCCCTGAAGCGCATGGTCGACAATGTTAAAATTAATATTATTGTTTATTAGGAAGATCTATCGCTGCTCCACACTTGAGCAACACCTGCGGCATCAATAACCGGGACCTGATCGATATCAGCGCGCTGACCCTACTTAAGGCGATATTCCTAGAAAATACCCCAAGCTCTCAACCGATCTGAACCCGATAACAACCGGCTTAAATCCACCCAGCCCACTGCCTAACACCGCATGCAAAGACTGCTGATCGTCATTCACTGTCGATGCCCCCGCCCCATGACGTTCAACCTGAATATCACGCAGGTCCACACCGCCATCTTTGGGCAACTGAGCATTATCAGCCTCCCTTGACGCGCGACGCCACTTATTCCCAAGCTTCAGCTTTACGCCATCAAGAAAAGCCGTCGGACTCCAACCCTGCCCTGTCGCGTCATCCAGCGTCGCAAAAAAGAATTTCATATAGCTTAAAACATGACGCTGCGGGGAATGCGCACCTGGATCCTTGGTGGGGACCTGCTTCCCCAAAAGCAGCATTAATGCGGTGGCTAAATAACTGATAGTCGTGCTAACACCCGTTGATATATTGTAGACACCTGGCGGGATCTTTTTTTCCAGCGTCAGTTTGATCGCCTTGACCACAAC
>PEAF01000068.1 GCA_002753465.1 Candidatus Omnitrophota bacterium | reverse complement strand
GTTCAGTCTGATCAATCATATCGGTCAGTATCCGACGAAAAGTGCGAAATTGCAGGTCGGCATTTGCCTGCAATTGCTGGCGATCGAGATAGTGACATTCTTTATGCTGGCATTGTTTTTTAAAATTTTCTCAGACTAACAAAGGAGATTTCACATGACGGTGGGATTAATCATTCAATTTTTGTTCCTGACTGCGATCATATCAGGGGCGATTATTTTTACGCTTCATCGCGTTTTCATCTCAAGTGTGGAAGGGGCGAAACAGCGTTTGGAGCGCGATGCTGAAGCCGCACGGACCAAGGAAGTTGAGCTTAACCGCAAGATCAAACAGGCGGATGAGGAGTTGGCCGCACGTAAGAAAGAGCTTGATCAGATTGAACAAAAGATGAAGCTTGATCTTGAAGCGGCAGCCAACAAACACAGAGAAGAACTTGTCACAAAAGCACGTGCTGATGCCGAAGAGATCATTGTTAAAGCCCAGAATGCGGCCGATGGCGTTCGTCGAGATATTGAAAAACAGATGGAGCTTAAGATCATTGATCATGCCGTAAGTATTTTGGCAGTTGTTTTATCCAAGCGTGCCAAAGTAGCCCTTGAAAAAGATCTTGTTGATGAGTTCATTGAGCAGCTTAAAAACGTGGACATGTCAAAGATCAGCCTTGATATCAAGAAAGCTGAAGTGGTTACTTCTTGTGCTATTGCTGATGCTGATTTAAAGCGTATCGCGGAGATCATCAAGTCCAAAGCCGGGCGAGATATTGCTTTGACATCGAAGGTTGACGGGGCTCATATTTGCGGTGTTGTTATTCAGTTCGGAAGTTTATTGCTTGATGGCAGTATGAAAACGGCTGTCAAGGATTCTGCCTTGGCGCTCAAGGCAGAAACTGAAAAGGTTTACCAGAAAAAGTAAGGCGTGCAGGCTCATGGGTAAGGCTAACAAGGTCAAAAGAGAATTTCTTGATGTCAGAGACCTGGTCGAACTCGTTCAGGTTTTAAAAGATATTGCTGACATGAAGTTTCATGATCTTTTTGCCAAACGCGGAGGCTTTCAGCGTTTTGGTGAGTCTTTTTCTGAATTCTTCCGTTTGCTGGATACGGTCGATGTATTACACCCGTTGGTTTCGAATAACAATCCCAACGTTTGTATTGTTGTGGTGACAACGGAAGAAGGCTTTATCGGTGACCTGAATAATAAAGTTGTTGTCAGGGCGCTTGAAGAACGAGATCGCTTTCCTAATGCCAAATTTGTGACTGTCGGGCGTAAAGGTGTTATGAAGCTTGAGATGATGGGCATCAAGAGTGTCAAGACTTTTGAAGAGATCGCTGATACGGGCATGTATCAAGTCGCTGTTCAGCTAAAAGATTACCTTGTTGAACAGGTGATGAACAATAATTTCGGTAAAGTCATGGTAGTTTATCCATGGCCTAAAGATCTTCAGACCGTAAGGGCGAAGGTCGTTAAGCTTTTACCGGCGGATTTCATATTTCAGAAGCAAACTCAGACAGTTGAACAGTTTACCAATGTCATTCAGGAGTCGGACCCGCTGAATATTATCGGTTATCTGGCCGGGTTGTGGACATCTTCTAAGATCTACGAAGTGATGCTGGATACCAGCATCGCGGCCGTAGCAGCGCAGTCACAGCAGTTGGATACAAGCTTGATGAATGTTAAGAAAGAAGCTGCTAACGTTAGGCTTAAGTGGCGCAAGGCCCGTAAAGGGGACATTGACAAGAGTCTTCGCGAGACATTCTCGTCAAGGCTAATGACCAAACGTTAATTTGGTTGAAAGAAGGTTATTATGCAGGACCAGGCTCAAAAAACAATAGATCCTTATGCCGTTCCATTACCTGACCGTAAGCATTCAGGTCGTATTGCGTCGGTCCAGGGGCCTGTTGTGGATGTCAGATTTTATGATGGAGAACCGTCACCTGCTGTATATGACTGCATTGAAACCTGGACGTATGACAATAAAAGGGTTGTTCTGCAGTGCGCCGAACATTTAGGGCATGGACTTGTGCGATGCGTGGCATTGCAGGAAACACTCAGTTTACAGCAGAATGCCCCATGTTATTGTACTTATCAGCCGATCACGGTTCCTATTGGCGACGGGTGTTTCGGTCGCGTTATGGATACGAGCGGCCGTCCGCTTGACAACGGTGGGCCGTTTGAAAACTGTCCGAACATGATCCCGATCCGTCAGCCTGTTAAAGAGGTCACGTTCGATCTAAGAAGTAAAAAGAGAGAGATCCCCGAGCTTCTTGAAACAGGCATCAAGTATGTTGATCTTTTGTATCCGCTGGTAAAGGGAAGCCGCACAGGCGTTATCGGCGGTGCCGGTTGCGGAAAGACAGTTATCATCCTTGAGCTTATCAACAATATTGTTAAAGCCCATGGCGGCGCCTGCGTCTTTACGGGGATCGGCGAGCGCATCCGTGAGGGTAATGAGCTTTATTACGAACTGCATGAAAGCGGTCTTTTGCACAAGGTCATGTTGGCTTTCGGCCAGATGGACCAACCGCCAGGCACGCGTGCTGAGGTCGTGAACACTGGGCTTACGATGGCGGAGTACCTTGTCGCCAAGAATAAAGATGTTCTTTTATTTATGGATAATCTTTATCGCTTTGTTCAGGGTGGCCAGGAGGTTTCAACCATTCTGGGCCGCGTTCCGGCTGAAACCGGTTATCAGCCTACAATGGCGTCCGAGGTCAATGCCGTACAGGAGCGTATCCGCTCTGTTGACGGCGGCGGTTCTATCACGGCAATGCAGGCGGTCTATGTTCCTGCTGACGACATGACTGACCCGGCTGTTGTAGCGATCTTTTCGACCCTTGACGGAAATATTGTTCTGTCTCGAGATCTTGTTCAGCGTGGTATGTACCCTGCGATCGATCCGTTGCAGAGTTCTTGCGCTAACCTCGATCCTATTGTCGTCGGACGCAGGCACTTTAATATTTCCCAGGAGGTTATTCAGCATTTCAACAAGCACAATGCCCTTAAGCGTATTGTTGCGGTCATTGGTCTTGAAGAATTAAGTAAGATTGACCAACAGGTATACAGGCGCGCGGAGAAGCTGTACAACTTTATGACACAGCCGTTTGCCGTATCTGAAGTTTTTACAGGTAAAAAGGGTGAGTATGTACATCTTGAAGATACGATCGACGGCTGCGAACGTATTCTGGCCGGCGATTATGATCAGCTCGAATCTCCAGATTTTTATATGATCGGCAAGGCGCCGAGGCTTTAGCCTGAAGCAGTAGAGTTTCAGGTCAATTCAGGTTCAGTCCTCGTTTTCTACAGCAGGTTTTAATATGCTTAAAGTCAGTATTAATAAGGCCGTCGGTGAAGCCCTGGTCAAGTCTGGGCTTATTGATGAAGCAGGCCTGCTCCGTTACTCAGCTGAGGCTTTGCGTGAAGGCTTGAAGCTTACGGTTTATCTAATCCGTACCGGCATTCTGAAATCCCACGATATTTTAAAAGTCCTATCCTCACATTTTCATTTTGAAGTGATTGACCTCAAAGCATCCAGTATCGATAAGGGCGTTATAGAGAGAGTCCCTGTCAAGTTTGCGTCGTATTATCAGTTCATGCCAGTTGCTGTTGACGGGAATAAGCTGACCATTGCGATCGCCGAGCCTCTGGATATTTACAGTCAGGACGATATTCGGGCGCATCTCGGGTTAGAACCGAAATTCGTTCTGGCCAGTGCCTGGGATATTGATGAGGCGCTGAAGAAGTATTACGGCTTTGCTTCAGATACCATTGACCGGATCATGACCAAAGAGCCCAAGCGTTACCGGAAAGATAGCGGGTCTGATGACGGGGCTGTGGATGATATTGAGCGCCAGAGTGAAGATCCTAACGTAACAAAGCTCGTGAATCAGATCATCCTTGAAGCGTTTCAAAAACGTGCCACGGATATCCATATTGAGCCGTACCGTCATAAGGTACGCTTTCGTTATCGAATTGACGGGGCGCTGATCGACGCCAATCTTCCTGCCGAGGCCAGACACTTCTTAGCGGCGATCATTTCGCGCATCAAGATCATGGCTGAACTTAGCATTACGGAGAAGCGTAAGCCGCTTGATGGAAGCGCAGTTGTTCGTGTCGGTGAGCAGGCGCTTGATCTTCGTGTTTCAACAATTCCCACACTGCATGGCGAGAGCATGGTCATCAGGCTTTTACCTATCTCATCTGAACTTCTCAATTTAGAAAAACTTGGTTTCAATGAAGATAATGCGCGCCGTTTCCGTGATCTGGTGCGCCGACCGCACGGGGTTATTTTTGTGACCGGACCGACGGGTAGCGGTAAAACGACCACGTTGTACGCCTGTTTGAATGAGATCAATGATCCTGACCGCAAGATCATTACCATTGAAGATCCTGTGGAATATGAGATGGACGGCATCACTCAGATCCAGATCAACAATGAGGTCAATTTCAGTTTTGCACAAGGGTTACGCAGTATTTTGCGCCATGATCCCGATATTTTAATGGTCGGTGAGGTACGTGACACAGAAACGGCTAATATTGCGATCCGTACGGCGCTCACAGGCCATCTTGTTTTCTCATCGCTGCATACCAATGATGCGGCCAGCGCTGTTACGCGCTTGGTCGATATGGGGGTTGAACCGTATTTGGTGGCTTCCAGTGTTCAGGCGTTTGTTGCGCAGCGGCTTGTGCGAGTGATTTGTCCGAAATGTAAGGAAGAAGACACATCCCCCTTGACTGAGATCAGGGAAGAGGTCGCGGATAGTCTGGGAGGTTTTGAGATTTCGGACATAAAGATATTTAAAGGTAAAGGTTGTGATCATTGCAACAATACCGGTTATTACGGGCGTACGGCGATCTACGAGATCCTTGAACTGGATGAACATATCCGTGGCGCGATCCTCGATAAGCCACGTGCTGAAGAGATCAAACGCATTGCTTTAGCGCATGGCATGCGGACTTTACGTCAGGATGGTTGGAGGAACGTGGCGGCAGGGATCACAACACCGACAGAGGTCATGAATGTGACCATGAAAGAGGTATAAGTTTTTATGCCCGTTTTTGTTTATAAAGCAAAAAAAGAAAATGCCCAGACTGTTACCGGTGAGGTCACTGCCCGTGATGCTGACGAAGCGGTTGATTTAATAGGCCGCTTAGGGTTGCTTCCGATTGTCGTTGAAGAAAAGGGCAGTTCTTCGTCCTTGGGAACGGCAAGTTCAAGACCCATTAAGACTCGGCATATTCGTGCGTTCACGCGTCAATTAGTCCGGCTTCTTAAATCAGGGGTGCCTTTACTGCGTTCACTCGAGATCCTTGCGCGTCAAACGCATGATGTTCATTTCTCCGGCATCATTGAAGATCTTGCTGCAAATTTGCGTAACGGAAGATCCTTTTCTTCTTCTCTGGCTGATTATCCCCAGGCATTTACGGATATATACGTAACGCTGGTGCGTGCCGGCGAGGAGAGCGGGCGTTTAAAAGAGCTTTTATCAAGTCTCATGATTTACCAGGGTAAGCAGGAAGAAATATCCCAGAAGGTGCGCGGGGCGCTGGTTTATCCTGCTGTTATGCTTTTTGTCGGGATCGGGACTGTTTTATTTATTTTAAGTTTTGTTATGCCGAAGATCTCCTTGCTTTTTGAAGGCATGCATACAGCCTTGCCTTGGCCGACACAGGTCGTTATAGGTTTGAGCCATGGTATCCGTTTTGCCTGGCCAGCGCTGGTAGTATTGTTATTTCTGGGTATTATTGCGGCCAGGTCATTGGCCCAGATGCCCTCTTGGCGAAGAAAGGTCAATGACTTAATTACAACTTTTCCTCTTATTAGAACATTTGTTGTTAAGACTGATCTGGAACGTTTTTCAAGGACGATGGGTCTTTTAATGGAAAGCGGGATACCGATCCTGAAAGCACTCGAGATCGCGGTGCCTACATTGGATTATGCACCGTTACGTGCTCAGTTAAGCCTTTGTCATCAGCGTGTTTCCGGCGGTGACTCTTTCGGTGAATGCTTAAGAGATTCGGGTTTTATTCCGGACATTGTCGTACAGCTGATTTCAGTCGGCGAGGAGTCGGGCGAGTTGTCAGGTGCATTGAAAGATATCGCGGATACATGTGAGCAGGAGATCGCTGAGGCGACCAGAACAATGACGACGCTGCTTGAGCCGTTACTGATTCTTGCTGTTGGGCTTGTCGTCGGGTTTGTTGTTTTCGCGATGCTGATGCCCATATTTCAGATGGATGCGTTTGCTTAGAGTATGGGACTTCACCCTGCGATCATTTTACTTTTCTGGTGCATATTTTTAGGTGCTGCGAGTGTGCCTGCCGGTGCAACTGATGTTAAGGATCCGTTCATTGAGCTCACCAGTGAACATTTTCGTGCGCGTTTCACGATGGAGGATGAGCGTACGCAAGTTCAAACTGTGTTACGCCGGGCTGAAGATTATTATGGCCGCATTGCGGATAAAATCGGGTATAGCCGGTATCAGGATTTCTGGACATGGGACCGCAGGGTTGTGATCATGCTTTATCCCGATCAGTATGCGTATGCGCGTTTCACGGGTTTTCCTCAATGGTCAAAAGCATACGCCAGTCGCGATACCCGTCTTTTTCGCGAACACACGATTGTTTCGTATAACGGGCAGGACAATTTCCTGGATGAAATATTACCGCACGAGATCACACATTTGATGTTTTGGGATTATGTTGGTCAGGGAAAGTTGCTGCCTGTTTGGTTTGAGGAGGGCTTGGCGCAACTCGAAGAGTCTGGTAAAAAGGATCAGGTTCAGGCCATAATGGGTCCTATTGTTTCAGCCGGGAAGCAGATCCCGTTTGATTCTTTTAACGTGATAAGTATTACCGGTGAGAAAGACGAAATTAAAGTTTCGCTTTTTTACGCCCAAAGTCTTTCTGTTGTGCTATTTTTATTAGAAAAGTACGGCAACGATGCCTTCATACGTTTTTGTCGCGAATTGCGTGACGGACGGTCTTTTGATGACAGTTTAAGGCGCGCATATCCGTCGATCATAGGATCGTCGAAGGAACTTGAGACACGTTGGATCAGACACTTTCAGCAACAGTAATCGGGAGGTTGGATATGATTTACGGCACACAGCGGGGTCGCCGCGGTTTTACGCTGATCGAGATCATGTTGGTTGTTATTATTATTGGAGCTCTGGCGGCGATGATAGTCCCGCGTTTAGCAGGGCGCTCGGAGCAGGCAAAATTAGCCGTAGCTAAAGCAGATATCAGTAACATTGCCACAGCTTTGAAACTTTACGAACTGGATAACGGTGGCTTTCCTTCAACGCCGCAAGGCCTCGCTGCTTTGCGTGAACGGTCGGCGGCTGTGCCTGCGCCTAAGAATTGGAACGGGCCTTACTTAGAGAAGGAGCCTGTCGATCCCTGGGGAAATCCGTATATTTATGCCTCACCTGGCACGCATCGATCCGACTATGATCTTTCCTCCAAGGGTAAGGATGCTGCATCTGCGGATGATGATGTTACCAATTGGCAGTAGCGTCAGCCGGTTGCGTCGGTGTTTTCGGGGTCGAAGTGGGATCACCTTTGTTGAGGTGATGGTGACTATTGTCGTCCTATCCGTCGGTTTAGTAGGGGTGTACCGGTCATTCTTTTCTGCACTTAACTATCTGGAACATCTTTCCACGAGGCTCTACGCCCTCAATTTAATGGATGGACGCATTGCGACTATCGAGCGGGATTTCAGATCCTTAAAGGATTTTGATATCGGCGTTCTTACTGAGGAGGCCGTAATTAATAACCGCCCGGTAACATTCCAGTATGCCGTCGATTTTAAATCGGTCGGTACTTTGCTTTCTGTTTTTGAGCTTGATGTAGTCCTGTCTTGGGAAGAGCGCGGTCATATTGTCAGTATATCCCGTACAGCATATTTTTCGGGAGTCTCATCTTTAGCCGCAACAGGGGTGAAAGGCTCATGATACGGCGCAGGGGCTTTACGCTCATTGAGATCATGCTGGTTTCAGTCATCTTTGCTACAATTTCCGTAGCTATATTCACCTGTTTGTCTAACGGTATTAAGTTGTGGGAGCGTAGTAAGCAACTCGCCGTGGAGGAAGATGCGGCGATCTTCCTGGACCGCTTTGCCGCCGACATACGCAATTCATTTTCTTATTCCAAGATACCTTTCTCGGGTGGAGAGCTGCACTTGGAATTTCCGACCATTGTCTGGACGCCGGCCGACCGTGTTAGTGTCAGGGCGGATGAAGGTCTTGTTGATCAGATCGGCCGTGTAAAATACGCATATGATCCTGCACGTGCGCTTATTGTACGCGCACAGGCTAACTATTCTCAGGCTCTGCTTAGTAAGTGGGGGGATGAGCAGATCGTTGTCCCTGTTGTGAAAGATCTCCGTTTCCATTATTTCTACGGCGCTTCGAAAGACCCGCATGTGAGTGCTGGCCCGGACGATGGCATCCCGTCGGGGGTTGAGGTTTACCTGACCGTGCCCGGCTCAGGCGGCGTCGGAGAGAAAATATTCAAACGTTATGTTTCTATTCCTTCAGGAGTCTGATGTGCTAGCATTGCGTCGACGAAAAGCTTTTATCCTTATTTCTGCACTGTGGACACTGGCGTTCTTGACTACGCTGGCGGTGACTCTTTTAGCGGGGATCCGGCAGAAGATCATTTTATTCAAGCGACTTGAAGAGCGCAGCCGTGTTCAATTGGCAGCAGAGGCAGGGGCCAAGAAGGCCATTGCCGTCCTTTTGGATGATCTTGAGAACAGCCAGTTTGTCCTGACATCTAAGGCCAAGCAGCGACGCATGAACAATCCAGGCGAATTTGCGAATATTGATATTGGAGATCTTAAAATCGAGGTTGTTCATGAGGGATGGGATGAAAAAACGGGAGTACGGGCGGTTTCATGGGGCATGGCGGATGAACAGGGTAAAATAAATTTAAACACAGCGACACGCGATGTGATCAGAAGGCTTATCGTCGAGGTATTGGGGT
>PEAF01000067.1 GCA_002753465.1 Candidatus Omnitrophota bacterium | reverse complement strand
CCGCTCACATGAGCAGGCGCCGTCACTGCTTGTCGATAAGCAGTTTGAAACCTTTGAAGAAGAGCCGTTACCCGAGGCTGCGGTCGAAGCGGTTGAAGAAGATATTCCTGCTGAAGAGCCGGTGTCTGAAGACGCGAACGTTGAGACCGCTGACGATGAGACCACTGACGATGAGACCACTGATGATGAGACCACTGATGATGAGGCTGGCGACTATGGTCTTCTGGAAACAGCCGCCCGCAAGCTTGTCGGTGATAATATTTCCGATGACGAGAAGGTCGCGGTCCTGCACACTGTTTTCCGTAATGCACCTAAGCGCGCCGTACCCTTTCTTTATGAATTGATCCGTGAATCCGATATTTATTTTCAGCGCAGGACCCTATCCCTGCTGACCGCGTTGGATTATCCGACCATGGTCGATCTTTACCGCCGGTTCATCACGGACGTCAATTCTTCGCTGCGCCTGCAGGGGATGATGGGATTGATCAAGCTCGGGTCTGATGAAGCCAAGCATGTGCTGGTATCCGCGATCAGGGACCATGACGCCCATGTGCGCCGGTTCATTGTGAATCATCTGGATCATACGGCCGGCGAGCCTGAGGCTACGGCTATCGCGCGCTTATCGGGTGACATTGATGACGGTGTGGCGCGTGTGGCCATACGCAAACTGGCCATGATGGGCAATCATTTTGCTTTTGTGACGCTGGTGCCCAAACTCGAATCAGCGAGCGCCAGGGTTTGTAAAGAAGCTATTGATGCATTGCTGCTGATCACGGGCACTGATCTGGGTTATAATTATACGGCAACGCATGCTGAGCGTAAGCGTCAGGCCAAGCCATGGAATGACCTGGCCAGGAAAAGTTACACACAACCGCGTCTTTTGCGTGAACTCCGGCAGCAGAGCCTGGGTGGTCAGCCCAAGGTCGAGGCGTCTGCCGTTAAGGCGGATGCGAAGCCGCAGGTCAAGGCACCTGTTGTTAAAGTTTTGAAACCCAAGCGGGCATAATCCAGGGGAAATATGGCCAAGGTGATAAGTCCCAGAGGTAACGTAAATATAGCGGATAAGGCTGATGTTATCTGCAAGTCCATGTCCGGGCTCGGCCAGGGTATTTCCAAAGGTGCTGAGCGGGTGGCCGATATCATCCTTGATGAGCAGGGGGACGCCAAAGGTCAAAAGACCAAAAAGGTCACGGATGAAACGCTGTCGATGTTCAAGGGCGTATCAAAGCAGTTGAAGTCTGACCTTAAGGGTGTTAAAGGCAGCGATCTGATCGGCGTCATCGCTTTCAGCGCGGGCAAGACATCGGCCAGGGTCAAGCATGGCTTTAAGGCTTTATTGGATAAATGATATGAATAAAAGCGTTTTTAAGGCCCTCGGACAGCAATTTTTTAAATGGCACAGGACCCATCATTTAAAATTTGAGTACGCGGGTCACAGCAAGGATCTGGAGTTGGAAGTTAAACGCCTGACTGGGCTTATTGATTATGTAGAGAAGAAGAAAGCCAAACTGCTGCGTAAATCATGAGAAATTAAACTATTTGTTATAATTTCTTGATTTGTCAGGGTTTATATTTATAATTAGAAGCAAATTTGGTATTTTGTATCATTTATGGTGGGTAAAAACATATGACAATAAAAAGTCCGCTGAAGCTTCAGAATGGTCTTGCGCGTTTATTAGGCGCGTCGATCAAGGGCGTTGAAAAAGAATTCAGCTATATGTTCAAGGCCCGCAAGAATGCTGCCTGTCCGGCGGCGACGCCTAAGCCTGCTGCTATTATTAAAGAAGCGGCTGTTACGCCCGCGCCTGTTGTTGCCACGAAACCTGTCATGGTTGAAAAGCCCGTTATTATCAAGGTGGTCGTCGCGCCGGAACCCTCTGCCCGCGTTGAACCGGTTGCGCCGGCTCCTGAAAAAATCGTTGTGGCGCCTGTGGTTGAAAAGAAGCCCGTCAGCGTCGATCGGGGCATGCAGGGATTTGAGTTCAAGAACAAGGCCGAACAGCTGGAAGTGGAAATTTATACGCGTGACCTGCGCTCGTCAAGCCGCCCGACACGCGCACAGGCTTTAGGCGAGATCAAGAAGCTGTCACGGCCTTTAGCGACGGCGATCCTCATGGATCAGCTTTCTTTTGAGCAGGATACCTTGCATATCGCCGAGATCATTAATGCGCTGGCAACCATCTGCGATGTCGCGTCAACCCCTAAAGATATATTCAAAAAGTATGCGGCGCATC
Source organism: Candidatus Omnitrophota bacterium (assembly GCA_002753465.1). Taxonomy (GTDB): domain Bacteria; phylum Omnitrophota; class Gorgyraeia; order Zapsychrales; family Fredricksoniimonadaceae; genus Fredricksoniimonas. The sequence continues at coordinate 6,768 of PEAF01000067.1, read as the reverse complement.
CGGATGCGGGTATCCGCCTTTCGGCGTTGCGGGCCATTTCCAAATATCATGATGAAGAGACTTTTGATATCCTGACAGGTTGCATGAAGGATAAAGATGCTGAAGTCCGTCGGCAGATGCTCAATTGCCTGTGCTGGACTTTCGGTGAGCGCTGCCTCATTTATGCGGTCAATGCGCTGCATGACCACCATGCGGGCGTCAGGAAAGTGGCATGCCAGATCACGGGAGCCCTTAAGGCCAAGGCGGCCGTATCGGGTCTCATTTCGCTTTTAAGCGATGCTGATAAAGAAGTCCAGTCAGCGGCGTCGGCGGCATTGAAAAAGATCTCAGGCGAGGATTTTGGTTTCAAGGTGACGGGTACGGATAAAGAGAAGGGCACCGCGATCGAGGATTGGCGGTTCTGGTGGCGCGATAATCAGGCGAAATTCACGCGCGTCAAGGCGTAGTGTTTTAGTAGAAGATATCATTAACAAGGTCTTACAAGGGGGTAGTCATGATCAAAGGATTATTAGCAGCCGTGGGTGTGGTTTTCGTGGGTGTGGTGGCGTATAAGATCATCGAGAAGAAGAATCCGGCGATGCTCAAAGGCATCAAGAAGTCCATCGATGATGCTGGTTCACAGATGAGCGCTGTCATTGATGATGCGAAAGAGTCTTTCTACGAGGGATACGCCCAGGGTTAATTCAAGTTCAACGTATGAAAGTTAACAGAGGATCATCCATTGGCACAGACTAAAAAAGCCGTGAAGAAAAGTTCCAGCAAGGCTGGTGCTGTAAAAACGGTGACGCAGTCCGTATCCCGCATCAAGAAGATCCGGGCTTCCGTCAAGGCATCTGCTCCGGCAGCGAAACTTGATGATCAGGCCCTTAAAGTTGTCGAGAAACCGGCGATCAAGGTTGTGGCGTCGGCAGCGGTGAAGCCTGTCATTAAGACGGCGACGGCCGTTGTGGCTAAACCAGCGGCGATCAAGCCAGCGACGGTCAAGTCTGGCCATTGTTCACGCAAGGGATTTTTCAACAAGGCGCTCTTTCAGGTCGGTATTTTATTCAGCGATTGCAATGCCTTGTTAACCGACGGAAAGACAGAGTAAGCCTATGAGAAGGATCTGCGTAGCCAATCAAAAAGGTGGCGTTGCCAAAACGACGACGTCACTTAACCTGGCGGCAGAGCTTGCGCGGGCCGGCAAGAAAGTCATTTTGATCGACATGGACCCCCAGTATTCATCGACGGCGGCCATTTTCGGCAATCAGCGTTTTGAATTTAATATTTATAATGTCATCGTCGACAAAGTTGATATCCAGTCGGCCATTCAGCATTCGGACGCTTTCGGTATCGACGTGGTCCCCAGCGATATTGAGCTCTCGGGGGCAACGCTGCGCATCAACGAGCATATCGGCCGCGAAAAAGTTCTGTACCACTATACGCGCAAATTAAAATATGATTACATGATCATCGACGCCCCGCCGTCTTTGGGGTTACTGACGGTCAATGCCCTGACGGCCTGCGATGAGCTGCTCGTCCCCATCTGCCCGGAGTTCTTTTCCCTCAAAGGGATCAAGCTGCTCGAGGAGATCGTGGAGAATGTCCGCGAAGGCCTGGGATGTAATATCAATATCACGGGTGTCTTGATCACCCGTTACCGTGAGCGTTTAGTGACCAGCGAAGCGCGTAACGCCATCCGCAATTATTTCGGTAAAAAAGTTTTCAAGGTCATGATACCCGAGAACATTACTTTAGAAGAGGCGCACAACGCCCATCTACCTGTTTATAAGTATGATCCTAAATCCAAAGGTGCAGAAGCATATCACGCATTAGCAAAGGAGATCATGAATGTCAAATCCCCGAGAAAGTCTAAGTAAGGGTATGGAGCCGAAAAGAAGGTCCCTTATTGATAACCCGCTGTTGCAGTCGACGATAAAGCCGACGATGCAAAAGCCTGCCGTAGCTTCTTCGGCCGCCGGTTCCAAGGTCGCTGTCCGTTCCGCCGTCAAGCAGGTCAAGGAAGCCGCCCGCTACATCATGTCCCCTGAAGAGGAGAAGGTCAGCGTTTTCGAGATCATCTCCGACCTCGAGAAACAGCTTGACGCATCCTTCAGCCTGAAAGATGCTCAGGAAAAAGAGATTTTGTCGTTGAAAGACCGGGCGTTGAAAGCTGAAGAAAAAGCCGGCATCGCCGAAGCGAAGCTTAAAGAAATGAAGGGCATGCTCGTTTCTCAGGAAGAGATGAACTCCGAACTTGAATTCCTGGAGAACGAACGCCTTGAGTCCGTCGGCAAAATGAAGTCCGTCGAAGAAGAGCTTGAAGGCAAGGAAGCGGTCATCAAGGACCTCGGCAATAAGATCGCCGCACTTGAGCAGGAATGTGAAGGGCGCGATACCCGCATTGAGCAGATCGAACTTGAACTTTCCAGCGCCAATAAGACGATACAGAGCCTGCATCATCAGATCTCGCTGCTTGAGGACGAGAAGGATGCCATTGGCGAGAAATTCGAAACAGCGGATACCGAACTCAGCAGCGCGATCACCGAGAGAGACCAGGCCAAGCGTGAGCTTGAGCGTGCCAAGGAGAGCTTGGATGAGATCCGCCTGATGCTCGCCGACACCCGCGCCAGGGCCAGAGAGCACTATTACAAGCCGAAGCATAAATAAGTATATTCATTAATGAAGCGCCCCGTCGACACTGAAGCGCCGGGGATAAAAAGGGGTTTTCATATGGGCAAGGTCAAAGGTTTGGACGTAGGGACAATGAATCTGGTCGGTGCCGAGCAGGATGATAAAGGCAAGATCAAGTTAAAGTTAATGCGTCATACGTTTTTGGATATTGAAGCGAATGCGTTCACGAAGAACATGCTCAAAAAGCAGAAGGTGCAGTACGCTGAAATGGGCAATAAAGTGTATGTTCTGGGCGATTCCGCTTTTGAACTTGCCAATATCATGAACAAGGTCGTACGTCGTCCGATGCAGGACGGCGTCATGAGCCCGGGTGAAGCGGACGCCGTTCCGATCTTCGGCCTTTTGGTCGAAGCGGTGCTGGGTAAGCCTGATCATAAGGATCAGCTTTGCTACTATTCCGTTCCTGCTGATCCTGTGGACGCTAATTTCAACATCGTTTATCACTCCAGCGTTATTGCGGGGGCTTTAAAGAACCTTGGTTATGTCGGCAAGCCCATGAACGAAGGCCACGCGGTTGTCTTCGCGGAGCTCGGCGATAAGGATTTTACCGGCATCGGCATTTCGGGCGGCGGCGGTATGTTCAACATTTGTGTTTCCTATAAGACCATTCCGGCCATCAGTTTCGCGACGAGCCGTGCAGGCGATTGGATCGACCGGAACGTGGCTCAGGTGCTCGGCATCAAGACGACCCGTGCAACGGCGATCAAGGAAAAGGGCATCAACATCAATAAGCCCGCGAACCGTGAAGAAGAGGCGGTATGCATCTATTACCGCAATCTGATCAATTACACGCTGGTTAATATCAAGAACAAGTTTGAAAAAGCCGAGTCCATGCCGCAGTTCCCGGAGGCCATTGATATCGTGTGCGCCGGCGGTTCTTCGATGATCGGCGGGTTCGTGGATGTTTTTAAAGAGGAATTGAAGAAAATGTCTTTCCCGATCGAGATCGCCGAAGTGAGACTGGCGGATGAGCCTTTGTATGCTACCGCGCGCGGTTGCCTCCTGGCAGGGTTGAGCGAGGTTGAATAAGTATCTTTAGAAAGCTGATATGAAAAGAACATGGCCGGTTGTAAAGAAAGAGGCGCATCAGTGGTCGATGATGAATTACAAAGGATCCGGCAGCGGCTATCAAAGATAAATGACAAGATAAAGCGATACTCCTCCCTCGACAGGGAGGAAGATCCTTCCGAGAATGAAGTAATCACATCGAAGTACCGCCCGGGTCAGGAGATACCTGTTGATGAAATGCGTGCGAAGCTGCGCGCCATCAATGATTACATCCGTGACCGTGCCATGGGCAAGGACGTCAAGCCCCCTGTTTTCCTCAAAGATGCGCCTGCATTAGAGATCAAGCTTCCTGTCAAGCGTGAACGTCGCATTGCCATGGCAGAGCCGGTGGCGGAGATCGTTGAAGAACCTGCCGAGCCTGAGCCTGAACCGGTCAAGGTCCGTGAACTTCCTGTGACAAAGCCCCGTCGGGGTAAGAAATTGGACGAGCGGCTCGGTGTCGGCCTTGACCTTGGGACGGCGTATGTTGTTTCGAGCCGTGAGGTTGAAGATCAGCGCGTTTTCGTCAAGAATGAGCGCAATGCTTTCCTTTCGGTCAGATGTGATACCGCCACCAAAGAGCTTCTGACCAAACTCAAGATCAAATATGTCGGTTTAGGCGATAAGCTCTATGTCCTCGGCAGCATGGCCCTTGAGCTGGCTGATATTTTCGGACGGGAAACACAGCGTTCCATGAATATGGGCATCTTGAATCCCACCGAAGCGGAATCCATTCCCATCCTTAAACTTCTGGTGCAGAACATCCTCTGGGAGCCGCGTCAGGAGAAAGAGATCTGCTGTTTCTCCATTCCGGCGCAACCCATCGACCGTGATCAGGATACCATTTATCACCGCGGTGTTTTTGAGAGCATCCTGCGCAGCATCGGTTTCGAGCCCATGATCATTGACGAAGGCTACGCGGTTGTTCTGGCTGAACTTGAGGCGCAGGATTTTACGGGGATAGGTGTTTCCTGCGGGGCAGGGATGGTCAATATCTGCGCGGCATTCAAGTCAGTGCCCATCATGTCATTTTCCATCACACGCGGCGGCGACTGGATCGATAAGAGTGCGGCGACCGTCCTGGGTGTTCCCATGAGCCGTGTCAGCCATATCAAGGAACAGGGGCTGGACCTTAAGCATCCCAAGAACCGCGATGAGGAAGCGATCGCTATTTATTACCGCAATTATATTAATTACCTTATCGAGAGCATGTCACGTGTTTTCGGCAAGACCGCGGGCACACCGCAGTTCAAAGAGCCGGTAGATATTGTTTTTGCCGGCGGCTCGTCCATGGTCCCGGGCTTCATCGATGCCGTTAAAGACGAGATGCGCACGGCCAAGTTCGGATTCACCATAGGAAAGATCCTGCACGCGAAAGACCCGTTTACCAGCGTCGTGCGCGGCTGCCTGTTCAATGCCATACAGTCGGGTAAAGAATAATGTTGCGTGATATTTTTAACGACCGGGATGATCCCGTAGCGCTCCTGCCGGAGCTGTCGCAGCGGCTGGATGATGTCCGTCAGGCGCGCAATGAGCTTGATGAAGAGCTCATGAACACAGAGCTTTCGATCAATGAGTTTATCGGTGCCCTGGATGGCGTCGGTCAGCGCCTGAAAAGAATAAAGGTCGAGCCTAAAAAAGCGGCGTCCGTTCAGTCCGTGACGCCGTCCATGCCTGTTGAGCCTTCTTCATCGGTCATTTCCGGCTCGGGGGGCATGACCCTGGATGAGTTCAAATCCAATATGGGTACCATCCTTCAGGGGTCTCTGGACGCGGTCAGCGACAAGCTTTCCGGCAAGATTCAGGCCATGCTTAAAGAACTGGGGACGCTGTCAGGTCCCGCGCGCGATCTCAGGATCCAGGAGTATCAGCAGTCCGGTGAGTATGCGTCGGTCGATTTCTCGTCGATGTATAAGAACCAGACGGTGCAAAGCAATCTTGGCGAGGTCGGTGTCGAGGAGAAAGAAACAAAGAGCATTGAGTCGAGCCTTGAGCGCCTGCGTAAAATGCGCGGCCTGAAACCGAAAACGGATGCGAGTCCCAATCCCTGATAGCCATGGAGAAATAATATGTTTTTGATCATCGGGGTCGTTTTGTATATCGGCGTTTTCTTTTACGCGCTGTACCTGGCTTTCCTCGGGTTTAAAGAGATGAAAGACGGTCCGGCGGCGGTTAAAGGCGTGCCCTCAGCGCTTGAGAATGAACTGCAGGAACTTAAGGGTAAATACGAAAAAACCGTAGCGGAGCTCGACAAGTTCAAATATGAACTGACCAAGAAAAACGGTGAACTGGCAACGCTGGGGCAGGAGAAAGAAGCGCTGGCGGTTGAGCTGTTCCGGATCCAGAATCAGCTGAAGGGCGATTCAGCCAAGAGTGTTGAGCTGGCCTCCAAAGACCTCGAGATCCTGAAGCTGAAGACCGAGTTGGACCACAAGATCGCTGAGCTTAGGAAAAGTGAAAATGAGTTGCAGTGGACCGGGACGGAAACCAAGAAAGTCAAAGATGAATTACAGTCCAGCGCCAATCGGTCGCAGGCCCTGGAACAGGAAATGCGTGTGGTCAAAGCTGAACTTGAGAAAGCGCAGGGCCAGTCTGCCGGGGCGTCAAAGAGTGCGGCTGAGATTTCTGCCAAAGATCAGGAGATCGCCCGTTTATCGTCCATGATCGATCAGGTCAATGACGCTTCCTTGAAGCTTAAAAATGACCTCCAGACAAAGAACGGTGAATTGACTAATAAAGAACGCGAGTTGCAGGCGTTGGACGCTGAACTTGAAAAAGCCCAGCTCCTGTTTGCCGGGGCATCGAAGAATGCCGGGGATGTTGCGGCCAAAGACCGGGAGATCGAACGCCTGGCCGCGGAACTTGAGAAGGCGCAGAGTCAGTCCGCTGGCGCAGCGCAGCGCGTGGCGGAAGACGCATCCCAAAAGAAAGAGGCTCTGGCCGCCGCGAAGCAGGCGGCAGATGACTATAAGAAAAAGTACGAGCAGGTTAATGATACAGCTGTAAAATTAAAAAATGACCTGCAGACAAGAAGTTCAGAATTGACCG
>PEAF01000066.1 GCA_002753465.1 Candidatus Omnitrophota bacterium | reverse complement strand
TACTTTCCTAAAACACCATCTTTGATATGCACGGTACGGTGGCAACGCGCCGCCACCATCTCATCATGCGTCACCACAACGATCGCCTGACCTTGCGCATGGATCCCTAAAATAAGATCGATCACCGCTGCGCCTGAAGCTGAATCCAGATTCCCTGTCGGCTCATCGCACAAGATCACCTTGGGCCTGTTGACCAAAGCCCGGGCAATGGCCACACGCTGCTGCTCGCCACCGGAGAGCTGATGCGGTTTGTGCGTCGCGCGCGGCTCAAGCCCGACGCGGCTGAGCGCTTCACGACCCGCCGCCTGAAGCTCTTTCATCTTGCCCCGTCCACCAGCAACGAATGCCGGCAGCAGAACATTTTCAAGCGCGGTGAACTCCGGCAATAAATAATAAAATTGAAATACGAACCCGATCATGGCATTGCGCGCCGATGAGCGCTTCGCATCATCCATCGCATAGAAATCACGGCCGTTCAAAAGAACAACGCCCTGATCAGGCACATCAAGCCCGCCAAGGACGTGCAAGAGCGTGGATTTGCCGGCGCCCGACGGCCCAACAATAGCCACAGACTCACCCTGGGCCACCTCAAGGTCAACGCCCTTTAAGACCTCAACGCGCTTCTGGGTGTCCGTGTACGCCTTAAATATATTTTCTGCTTTTAGTAACATATTTCCTTTAAAAATCATTTAATACGCTTTGCCATTAAGGCCTTGCTGCGTTCCGTTCGCCGAACGTTTGGCTCGCCCCAGCGGGCTCGCCTGCACTCGGAAGTCTCGCTCGCTCGTCTCGCCTTCGGCTCGACACCATGCCCGCTCGCTCGACTTACGTCGGCTCAGGAACTTCGCAAGCCCTTAAGCAAAGCCTTCAACCGCACAGCCAGAATCCTTTGCCAAAGGATAAAGCGCAAAAAATCACGACGGCGGCAGGACCCGCTGAAACAACACCTCAAAGAACTATTGATACCTCAACGCCTCGACCGGTTCCAGACTCGCGGCACGGGCCGCCGGATATAACGTCGCCAAGTAACTAATGAGCACCGCCGCCCCTGTGATCATGGCCACATCAGAGAACTGGATCAGCACCGGCAAATGATCGATGTAATATACGGTCTCCGGTAATTTGATCAGCTGCGTTTCCTTCAGGATATAACTTAATCCCATCCCGATCCCCAGCCCAAGCACCGTACCTGCCGTCCCCAGCACCAAACCATAAATAGTAAATATCCGGCGAATAGCAGCGGCCGGGACGCCGATAGAACGCAATATCCCGATATCTTTTGTTTTAGTCGTAACAGTAACGATCAACGTACTGATTATATTGAAAGAGGCCACCAAAACGATCAGCGTCAGGATCACGAACATGGCGAACTTCTCCAGTTTCAGCGCAGCGAAGAAATTCGCGTTCTGCTCAATCCATGTGCGCACCACGTAACTGAACCCGATCTCCTTGACCATGAGGTCTTTCACCTGCGCCGCGGCATCCACATCAAAAAGTTTCACCGCCACGCCCGAAACCAACCCCTGCGGAAGGCTGAAGATCTCCTGGGCTTTTTTGTAATGGACTAGGATCAAATTGCGGTCGTAATCATACATCCCCGAATCAAAGATCGCGGAGATCTTAAGCTGATAACGCCAGCCTTCTCCCGCCACACCGGAAACAGGCGAGAGGATCGAAAGCATATCGCCGACCTTAAGGTCGTAATAACGCGCCAGTTCACGCCCGATGATCACCTCATTCACAGCCAACTGGCCTATCGCATAATCATTCTTTAAATAGGCATTGATCTTGGTGACCGCGCCTTCAGCGGTTGGATCGACCCCGCGCAGCAAAAGGCCATAAGCGCGATTCCCGTACTCTAAAAACACATTGCCATGAATGAACGGTGCCGCAGCGGCAACACCTTTGACCGTCTTGATCTTGGCAATAAGAGGGTCGGCGTCCTTGATGCCTGATTCACGCTCAACAACGATATGCGCGGTCGTACCGACGATCTTGTCCTTAAGGTCACGGTCAAATCCTGTCATGACACCAATAACAACAATAAGTGCCGCCACGCCGATAGCGATGCCGAGGACCGACACCCAATTGATGAGGGCCAGGAACCGGTCCTTGCGGGCGATCAAATATCTGTAAGCGAGCCAAAGTTCATAGTTCATTTATTTATTCCAACGGCTTCATCAGCGGGAACAGGATAACATCCCTGATGCACGCTGAATTCGTCAACAACATAACCAACCGGTCGATGCCGATACCCAAACCACCCGCCGGAGGCATGCCATATTCCAGCGCGCGTACAAAATCCTCATCAATATTACGCAACCCCGTCTCTGTGTCATCCTGCAGATCTTCAAGGAGGCGTTCGCGCTGTTCGGTCGGGTCATTAAGCTCGGAATAGGCATTACCCACTTCCATGCCCGCAATAAAGAACTCAAACCGCTTAGAAAGATACGGATTGGCCGGATCAGTTTTTGCCAAAGGACACAGGAACGTAAAATAATCTGTAAAGAACACGGGGTCCATGGTGGCATCCTCGTCCAACACTTCCTCGACGATCTTCATGATCGCCGACTTGGTAAAACGCTCCAGCTTATAGTTGCCGGGACGTTTGATCTTGACCTTCTCCAGCATTTTCTCCGCCGAATCATCAGGGTCAATGTCGAACTTTTCTTTGACCAGGCCCGCAAAGCTCACACGTTTCCAGGGGGCCGTGAAATCGATCGTATGTCCCTGATACTGGACTTTATAGTCGCCCGTGATCTCTTTGGCCAATCCGCTGATCAGCGTCTCGGTAATATCCATCATATCCTGCATGTCACCATACGCCTGATAAAGCTCTATCATGGTGAATTCCGGATTATGGCGCGTCGAAACACCTTCATTGCGGAAATTACGGTTGATCTCATAGACGCGCTCGAGCCCGCCGACGAGCAGCCTCTTCAAATAAAGTTCCGGCGCAATGCGCAGGAACACATCCATGTCGTAAGCATTATGCTTGGACTGGAACGGCTTGCCGCGCGCCCCGCCTGCCTGCGTCTGCAGCATCGGCGTTTCGACCTCGATGAACCCGCGCGTATCCAGAAAATTCCGTATCAAACTGACAATGCGGCTGCGCTTGAGGAACACCTCGCGCACCTCATCGTTCGCGATCAGATCAATGTAACGCTGGCGGTAACGGATATCGATATCCTTAAGGCCGTGCCATTTCTCAGGCAAAGTCGCCATGGACTTGGAAAGCACAGTGAGCTTTTCAACACGCAAGCTCTGCTGCCCCATTTTAGTCGTGAAAAGCTTGCCTTCGACGCCGATGATATCCCCGATATCCAGCAGTTTGAACGCAGCCCACTGCGCACCCAGAACAGCCTCTTTAAAAAACAACTGGATGCGTCCGGTCCGATCCATCAGATCCCCGAAAAAAACCTTGCCGTGATCGCGCAAAGCCATCACGCGTCCCGCCATCAATGCAGGTTTTTCTTCAGCAAACCCCGCCAACACGGCAGCCACGGCTTCTGTTCCCAAAAACCTTCCGCCATAAGGGTTTACGCCAATGGCCTTCAGAGCGTCACGTTTGTCCATACGGATCTTTTTGATTTCATCGACTTCCACGGAACACACCTCTCCTTATATATTAATTAATAATTTAGACGTTCATTATAGGGAAAAGCAAAGGATGTGTCTAGGAAAAGAGCACTAATTCACCAATTCGCCTAAAAGCGGGATAACTGCGGCTGCATTGGGAATGATCTCGCGGATAATAGGCGTCAGGCCCTGAATATTCATCAACCCAGGATCCTGGAACTGAACGGACAAAGGCATGCCGTCCCCATCAACCTTCACCTTAATGCCCAACCTGTCACCGTTAAGATCAATACCACCCAGGTCTGTGACCGACGCCTTATCTGTCACCAGATCCAACTGGCGTACCAGTTCACCGTGTGCCACCAGCAGTGATGACTTGATCAAACCGCGGACTTGCTCTAAAGCCGCATCAGGATTATGCTGCAGAAAATAGCTGTTACGCCCGTTGATCCAGCCGGCTGTCTCCCATAAAGCAAGCTGTTCATCCAAAAGCACTGAATCGATCTCGCGCTCATCCTGAGCATAGTAGCCATGCTGTTTAAGCAAGACCACATACTCACCGATCGCCGCCACGAACCCGTTGATCTTAAGCAGGTCCGGATCATTGTTGAAAGCACCCGCCTCACGGGCCAGGGAAAGCAGCGCACTGAATTTCTGCTCCAGGACAGGAACCAATTTCTTGACATCATCTCCATGCCAGGACATCTCCATAAAAGACGCGGACCATGCCTGAGCGAACCGGAGCCTCATCTCCTCCTGGAACCTTCCCACGTCGGACTGCCCCAGCATGAGCGTGACCGGATCCCCATCAGGCAAATCTTCACGTACCAACAACTCCACAGCCTCCTTCAGATGGGAAGCCACGGACCGATGCTGGCTGCGCACATCATCCACCGGGATCTCCTTCAACAATGTGCTGATCTGGACCCCTATCCTTTTATGCTCAGCTTCTATTTGCTCAAGGTCCTTTTTCGTGACAACGGCACCTGACAGAAGCCTTGCATCAAGCACGTCTAAATTCCTGCTGATCGCATCCTTACGCTCCTGAGGGGTAAGCCTCAGCGGTTTAATGATCTTCCTGAGCGGATCATTTTCAGGGAGTGCCGATACCTGCCTCTGGATCTCGAGTTTGATCTGCGCATAACGCTGGCGTTCCAAAGAATCCGCCGCTTGCTGACTGACGGCAAATGCCAGCTTCTGATAATCGCCTACAATACTCTCAATTTCTTTCCTGTCCCGCGCATTTTCCCCGGATATGCGCCCTTCCAGAGCACCCAGTTTTTCCTGAAGGTTCGCCCTCTTTTCTTCCGCTGACAACACTTTGGGCCCGCGCCGCCCCTTCTCTACGGCAACATCAACAACGGGCACCTTGCCCGAAAGCCCCATGGGCAATTCCTTGATGCCGCTTGTCTGGGAAAATTGCTCGACCATAGCGGCGATCTCGTCGGCAGATAAAACCTTTTGTTCAACAAGGCTCTGCGCCTGCCGCCCGCCCCTCACCGTCACACGCGCCATTTCATCAGCGCCGTTTTTCTGTCCGCGTTTAGCGCGTGCACTGACAGCCTCCGTTGCAGTTTTTTCTTTGCGGCGTGTGACCGGGCGTGAAATCCCTGACGTGCGCACTTTTTTCTTCACTTCGCGGCCTGTCACGTCAACCATGCCGCCTTCGAGAAAATAGGAAACCTGCGCCAGGAGATCGGAAGCCTGCAAGGATATATGCCGATAGACATCAATATTATGACCCAGGACCATAACAGGTTTGCGCAGGCCCTCCATCTCATCGACCTCGGATTTCAGCCGCGTATACGCCATGCTCATCGGTCCAAGAAAAGAGCCATACTCATCATTTTCCTTATCAACCGCCAGCAACTTCTTGAGCGCCTCATCAAGCCCTTGATATAATTCTACCAAACGCGGATACTCAACAAACCTCATATCCGAAGGCGTTTCCATTTTCTTACGGACAATGATCCTGGCAGGACGGACCTTATTTTCACGCGTGGCCGGAACCTTGATCTTAGGGACCTTGACCTTCGGGGCCTTGGTATCCTTTGAAACCGCAGCACTGCGCACCTGACGCAGATCAGCGTATACCTGCTTCGCCGCCTCTAACCCCTGGCGCAATTGTTCAAGATCATCCTTGAATGCCCCGTGCGTACCGTCACCCATCGCCTCCAAAACCCTGATCTGTTCCTGGATCTGGCGCAGGGCATCTTCGGCCTTCCTGTATAAAGCTTTACGGACATCCTTCAGCTGTGATGCCGACAACGTTGCCGGAGGATTCTGCCGAACATCAACGATCCTCGCATTCACCGCATCGAGCCCCTGCAAGGCCTCTTGTACCAAGGCAAATCCCCTTTTCTGCTGATCCACAGAAGACAACTCTTCGGGCGTCAATTTCATAAAATCAGCCCATGTGAATGAATCCGCGTTCCAAGGTACATTTTTTAACTCATCCCGCATCAACGCCAACGTTTTATCAGCATCAAGTGGCATGATCCAGCGGACGTAAACATCCAATGCTTCGACAACCTTTTCCAACTCATCCCAAGAACGCTGGAATTTCGAACGGTCTTTTCGCCAGTCTCTTGCCGCTATCCTGCCGGCCAGCATCTGACGGATAAACCCTATCTCGTCACCCGCCTGGGCCATGACCGCCCTGGCCCAGCCATTGACCTCATTGATCAGCACCTGTGCACGCAACTCCAAAGCCCCCTGAGCCGTCGCCTCACTCAAACCAATATTCAGCAATTTTGCCCAGGTCATAACATCGGCAAAAGCCTTCTGGATAAGAACCAGGTCCTTTGCCTGAAGGGCCTGCTGCAACGCCATCACGGGGCCGGCTAAAAGCGCCGTACGCTCCAGGTTCCAGATATGGGGCGCATCCTCACCCCACTTGGCCGCCGTAAGATGCTCCGTAAATGTGTAGGCGCTGGTGATCATGCGGTATTTTCCTGTCATCTTCTCAATGCGGGCAATGATCTCATCCAAAAGATCTTTATCCTCAGCCCCTAAATGCATGGGCACGTAAACCACCAGTAAAGGAATATCTTTCTTCACGCGGTCGATATCACGCCAGAACTCAATGAACTCCCGCTTCCTTTTAATCTTGTCCGCCTCCTGGATAAATCGCTGATAGCGCGCCTCAGCCTTCTCCAGATCCTTCAACGTCCCATCGAGGATATTCTCAAGGACCTTAAGGTCTCTGGGATAGAGCGTCGGTGATTCAAAGACCAGAGCTGACGCACCCTTGCCTAAAATTGGATTGCCCGCCTTCGGCTCCTGTTTGAACAATTCTCTTGCCTTGCCCTCAACGGCATTAAGGCCGTCACTAACCTGCTCCATACGGCCGTACTGCACCGTAAAAACAGGCGTGATCAAGGCGGCAAGCTGCTGAAGCTCGGTCTTAATGATATCAACGTCACGCCGTACCTGATGAGAAAGGCTGGCATACATCCTTTCATCACCAAGCTCATAGCGCTGACGCCGCATCTCATCCTGCTTACGCATAACATCCGCCAGCCGGAGTTCAAGCGTCGTCAATACCTCATCCCAGACATCGGGACGCGCGCGCTCCTTTTCCGAGAAATTCTTGAGCATTTTTCCTTTTAAGGGATCCCCGTCAATGCCGCGCGCCGGGCCATTTTTGATCTGGCCGTTAAACGCTTCCCGCATCCGGTCAACGATCTTTTCAGCGCCCTCGGGCATGAATACAGCCAGGTTAACCGCATCAGGGTCCGTGATATTCCTGACGTCCGGTGCAATGACCTTCAGGATCAGACGAAGCTCTTCCCATGCACGCTTACGGAGCCGCATGACCCTGTTCTTCTCACTGCCTTCTTCGCGGGGGACTTTCATCGCATTGATCACGGCCGCAATAGCCCGGACTTCATCAGGGATCAGCGGCAATGTCCTTGCCCCCCACTGCACAAGCTCTGCATAAACTTCCCGCCCCTTGGCCAGAAGATCACCGCGAAATGCATCCGGCGAAAGATCAACGTTAACGCAGCGCGCGGCGATCATGACATCAGCCAATGTTCGACGCATAAGCCGGATCCGGGATTCATCATTCACATCAGCCTCCGCTGCTGCCGTCACCTTGCCCAATTCAAGGACCGGTTGCGCCAGGAATGCAAAACGTTCAATATCCCAATGCGTCCCATTAGGCAAACCGGCCTCCAAACGCTCCGCGCTCAAATGCGGCGTAAGCTCATACGGCGTCTTGACCGCGCCGGCCTGCCACAGCTTGCCTGCTTTAAGAATGATCTCCGTCAGCGCAGGCTCACCCGGCGATGAATAAAGGGCTAAAGGTACAAGTTCATGCCCGAGCTTAATGTATAACTCGGTTTTAGCATTTTTTAACCTGGTCAGGTCCTTACTTAAAACAGCCTGTGCTTCAACAAGATTTTCACCGCCGCGGACCCTGGTTTCAAGCGCCTTTCTTTCCTCGACCCTTTGCTCAGTCTCATCAATGTTCTTTTGCGCAGCTGCCAAAATGATCTGCACCCGTTCAAACGTTCTTTTCAGTACATCCACCGCCCAATCATCGACATGCGTCAACAGGATCTGTGCATTGCCCAAAGACGGCTTTACTTCCGGGACAACGATCTCGCCTTTTTCCGCCATACCGCGTAACTGCTGATAGGCCGCAGCAAACTTACTGAAAGCTTCTTCACTGCCGCTGCCCCTGAGAACGTTCACAGCTTCCGACAATGCTTCCCGGGCGTCTTTGATCTCCAAAAACATCCGGCGCTCTACATCGGGCGTCCGATGCCCGTCAATACCCTTGGACCTCGGCCCTGCCGCACGGTTGAATTGCTCAGCAAGTCTATCCCTGACATCAGAAGCCAGCGCCGGACTGACCAGGGCATACAGATCCCTTACCCGCTCCAGGAGATCCGTCTTCTTGCTCCTAAGCCGCTCATTTTCCTCACGCGTCATCTTGTCTTTCCTGGCAAGGGCACCTTCGATCAGTCCCAGCACATCGAAAATCTGCCTCTCTGCGGCCTTAACGAGAGCCTCATCGGTCAACTGCCCCCGGCCTTGTGTTAATGCCACTTTTAAATCCCGCTCCACGCGTGTCATAGAATTAAAAACCGGTGTCGCCACTTCGTTCTCGATAATGGTGCCCTGCCCCGCCCGCAGACCACTCTCGGCATGATCAGATTGCAAACTGGTCAGCACCGCATCCATCCTTCCGATGCGCGGACCGAATTCCGACCTTGCCTGCGCTGACGTTGCCTGGGAAAAATCCTCAGGTGCCTGAATCCCGCCCGAGAAATACTTCCGTGGAACAGCATCTTGCGTAACAGGATCTTTTTCATCCTTGATGTAATTGAATACCCCGACTTTATAGGCCTCGATATACTGCTGATAGATCTTTTCTTTGGCCTGCGGGTCATCTACGGCGATCCCGGCCACCCGGC
>PEAF01000010.1 GCA_002753465.1 Candidatus Omnitrophota bacterium | reverse complement strand
CAAATGACTTTGGGCGCAGACCAGGCTCAGCCTTGCCGTGGTTTTTCTTAAGATCCAGCTGATCCGACGGTAACGCGGATAAGCCGCATCCGAGATCCGTCCATTGACCAGAATGACCGGGATACCATTGAGGTCCAGCGCTTTAAACAGATTCGGCCACAACTCTGTTTCTGCAGCGACATACATCCTTGGTTTTATAACCTTGATCCAACGTCGGACAACCCAACTCAGGTCCAATGGAGCCCAAACAAGAAGAACACCATCACCATATTTCCTGGCTGCAAACTCATGCCCCGTCTTGGTCGTTACCGATAAAACGATACGATGCTCCGGATAACTGCCTTTCAGCCCCTTGATAATACCCTCAACCAAAGAAACCTCACCGACGCTTACCGCGTGTACCCAAATATTCCTTTGAGCTGATAAAGCCTTGACCAAAGTTGCCGGCAGAAAACCGAAACGATGGGCAAAACCCTTGTGCCATTTCCCGCGCAAGATCAATACAGGAAAATATAGAATGAAGTAAATAAGATATAAAATATCAAGGATCATGTTGTACGTCTATGCCCTGGGATGCGCTTTTTCATAAACTTTCTTTAATCGATCCGTCGTCAAATGCGTATAGATCTGCGTTGTCGACAAATTCACATGCCCCAGGAGTTCCTGAACACTGCGCAGGTCAGCCCCTCTATCGAGCATGTGTGTTGCAAATGAATGCCTGAACATATGCGGATGGACCTTCTGGGCGAAGGCCTCCTTGGTAATGTGCTTATTGATAACATTCCGTATGCTGCGCGTTGAAAGGCGTGTCCCTGACCTGTTAAGAAAAATGGCTTCAGACTTATTGTCCCTGGCATCAAGGTACGTTTGTATCGCTGTGCACGCCTTATCCCCGATAGGCATGATGCGTTCTTTCTTGCCCTTGCCGAAAACCTTGATGATATTACTGATCAAGTCAACATCTTGCAGGCTTAACCCCACCAGCTCACTGACGCGAATACCCGTCGAATAAAGTGTTTCGAAAATAGCCTTATCCCGCAAATTGGAAAGCCTGTCATCCTCTGGCGATTCAACCAGGCGGATCGCATCTTCTTCGCTCAGAAAGTGCGGCAGGGATTTATCCAGTTTAGGCGACTGCACTAACGCTGCCGGATTCTTTTCGACCACGCCTTCTCGCTGAAGGTATTTAAAAAAAGACCTCAATGAAGACAGTTTACGCGCCACACTGCGCGGTTTACGGTCTAAAGAACGCAGTTGCGCCAGAAAACGCCGTAAAGCCGGATAGTCGACCCCCTTCACATCCTCACTGCCGTGAAACTTGAAAAATTCCTCAAGGTCAAGGCGATAATTCAACAAGGTATGATCGGAATAATTCTTTTCAACTGACAGTTTGTTCAGGAATGCCTGAATATATGAGTTCATATGATTGCTTATAATATAACTATAATTTAAAAAAATAAAAGATTAGATTTAAAGAATACTTATAGGCGCGGGCTTACACTCAGGAATTCATGCAGGCTTTTCAACGGCAGCACATTAATAATGACCGGCGTGAAACCGGTAAAACTCTTCAAACGCTCTATCTGCTGCGGGTCGACCTTAAATTGTATCCCGTCTCCATGGCTTTTAAAAGCAGGGGCCATCTTACCCAAAGTCAGATCAATACCACCCGTATTCTGAGCAGCGTCCTTTTGTAAAAGAAAAACAGCCTCCGCTACTTCAGGCAACACAAATCGCAGGACAGACATGGGGCTTCCTGTCTTATCCAGAAAGTCCCGTTGATTTGCCATTAAGGTCGTAAGACCTCCTTTTTCATATAAGAAAGCCTGCGCTCCACTATGCCCCGTCACCGATGATCTAAACCCGTCAACTTCACGATGATATAAGGCGGCCATCAAATTAATATCACCGTCCAACCTCGCCTGATCAAAACCGGGAATGAAATCTAATGCTTTATAAATATGATACCGGACATTATCGACATCATTCCAATACCCCTTCTCGACCTCAAGCGGATCCAATGCATCAGGATTTCGTACATCAATAAGATCAGGAAGCGCAAAACGCAATAAAGCGCCGGCACTGTTCATCTTTGAGAAATACTTGCGCGGGTGGGTCATTAGTCCCCCCAAACCGCCTTTTTCACGGAAGAAAGCCATCTGGCCATTCCAGGCATCTTTCTTGTCGGTCTTATACGAAAGAACATTATCCCGATAAAGCCTGGTCATCAGCCTCACATTATTACTCAAGCGAGCTTCTGCAAATCCCTTGATCGTATCGAGCGCCTGGTAAATATGGTAAAGAGCATTATCCTCAATATCCCAATAATCGATCTCCACATCCAACGGATCCAACGCATCCGGATTACGCAGATCGATCAGTCCAGGTAAAGCCAGGCGTAAAAATGCCGCAGGACTGGATTTCTTGGAAAGATAACGAATGGAAGAACTCCTTAAGCCATTCAATTTTCCAACCTCGCTAAAGAATGCCATTTGGCCATTATTAGCACCTGATATCGATGATTTATACGCGATGACATATTTGCTGTATAACCGTTTCATTTCTTTTATATCCCCGGTACGGCGCGCCTGCTGAAACCCTTCAATAGTATCAAGTGCAACCCAAATGCTATGGATAGCCATGTTCTTATCACCCCAGAACCCCATAGGCATACGTTCACCGGAAAGACGCCGCTGTCGCATCACTTCAGCCTCATGGTAATAAGCCGCGTCTTCAAAAGGGATTTCAGCGCGGTCAATATCCTTGCCTTGTCCTGTATGAAGAATATTCTTTCCCATAAGCACGGCTTTAACAGCAAATGAAGTTAGCCCGTTCCTGATCTTACTGAACGTCCTGATATTCCTGGCCTTGAAGATCGCCAATGTCCTGGCTGAAATATAAAGCACGCCTCTGAATAAAATAAGATTCCGTTTCCTGGGGGTCAATGCCGCCAGGTTCTTCCATCTTCTTTCTTTTTCGTAAAAAAGGCTTTTTAAAAGATGCCGCGTCACATAAACTTCTTCGGCATTAACATTTATCGGCAGTGCATCGGGCCCGAGTGCATCAAAGATCGCCGCATTCATGCGCGCTTCCAATGAAGGATCCTTCACGCCGGCAATAGAGAACAGAACATATCTTCCTGCTACCTGCAAACCATAATCTTGCTCAAGAACATCTTTCACCTTCATCAAACTGGCACCCCGATTCAAAACATCGTCGATCACGATCACCTTACTGGCTGTAAAACCCTTCCTGTTCTCCAATGTAAAATGTTTGGCATCAAGGATAGCCCGGCGCTCCTCGACGGATCTACTGCCGGAGTAATTCATATTCTTTAATATTGTCGGATCATCCCCTCTCAAGTGAACCCTTTGCAAACCCAGTCTGGCGGCGACTTCCCGGCCGAGGAACTGCGCGGACCCCAGTGTAACGACGCCCCACTGCCCGGGTGCAGCAGCGATATCTGCCCCAAGTTCATCCTGGATCCTGCGTGCCAAAGCGTCGGCAAATTCTTTGGTTTCACGTGCAAAACCATGTTTTAACTTCGAGAACTTTATAATATCCTCTTCATTGATCGTATCGTAAATAATACCAATGCCGTCCTGAACCCTGGGAATGATCCCATCCAAATGAACCTGCACCACACTCCCGATGACCTTGTCCGGCAACGCCGCCATATCGGCAGTAATATGCATAGCCTTATCCATGCGCATGGTAAGACCGCCGGAGAAATATTTGTGCGGAACAATATCGCCGGAAACAGGATCTTTTTCTTCTTTAATGAAATTGTAGGCGCCCTTCTTGAATGCCTCGACATACTGCGACCAGATCTTCACGGACTCTTGCGGATCGCTGATATTTACACCGGCGACTTTATTCTGGTCGACGTAATACTGTAATGCGCTTGGCAAAGCATTTATCGAAACCATCATCCGACGCTTGTACCATGTGGCAAGAATTAAAGAATTATAAACCTGCCTGAGCTGCGCAAAATTCTTACCCTCGTTCACCTCTTTTTCAAGGGCGGGAAGGATGATCTGACGGATGATATCTTTGGCAAATTCTTGAGGGATGGCATGCGAGCCATCCCCTGCATGTGATCCATCACCTGTACGGACCGGCCCATTATTCTCCATCGCCAAATAATCAGACTCCAGCATCACCTTCAATCTGGATTCAACCACATAAGCCGCATCTTTATTCTCAAACACCACGGCCTTGTCCGGGATGATCCAAACTTTGTTAAAGGTATCCACCGGGATATCTGTCGTCCCGAACTTTTCCCCGACCTTACGATAAACCTCAGTCCAGAATTTCTTACCGAGATCACCCTCAGGGAATATCAAACTGGATGTTAATTGTTTCAGGAAATAGTCCTGCTCCAAAAGATCACGCCCCATCTCGGTCCGGCCGAAAGCTTCTGGTACGATACGGTCTTTTTCATACGGTGAAAGATTGACCCACAGGTCTTTTTCAGGGACGGTCAAAGAAGCAAGGAAATATTTGATAAGATGCCGGGCATCATCCTGTGATCCGTTATCCAAAATAAAATCTAACCGGAACGGATCATCCGCATAAACCTTCACACCGGTAAAAACAGGCGGATGGAACGGCTGACTTAGCGTCACCATCACACCGGGCTTCGTCATCAGGGACTGGGCAGACACCGGCACAGCCCCACCTGTCAAAAGAAAGGCTGCAAGAGTAAAGAAAATAACGATCTTATTAAGAATCAAATCCACCATAATTTAAATATAGACTATTAATTAAAGGAATGCCAATCAGGGAGGATATATCAAGACAAAGGCTTATTTTGCAGCAGGAGCAGGCAATTTATTGGAAATATGCTTACAATCGGGGTACTTATTACACCCATAGAAAACACCGCCGCGGTGATTACGGCGTTCGACAAGTTCGCCGGGACAATTTTCTTCAGGGCATTTGACGCCCGTAGGAAAAGGTTCAGCATGTCTGCATTTTGGAAATGCCGCACAGCTAACGAAACGCCCGTTCCTGCCCCATTTGACCAGCATCTCGCCAGCGCAGACCGGGCACGGCTTATCAAAAGCAATGTTGGACTTCTCGATAGAACCCATGGCCGCATCAAGCTCCGCGCGAAAGGGTCCATAAAACTCTCTCAAAAGCGTCACATGATCAAGCGTGCCTTCTTCGACCATATCCAGGCGCTCTTCCATCTGGGCCGTAAATGAGATATCCATGACCTTGGGGAAATTAGCGACAAGAAGGTCGCAGATCAGGCAGCCCAACTGTGTCGGTGTAAAATACCCGCGATCGCGCGTCACGTAATTACGTAAAACCAGCGTCTGGATGATCGACGCATAGGTGCTGGGACGGCCGATACCTTCTTCTTCAAGGGCCTTGACCAGACTTGCTTCAGAGAAACGCGCCGGCGCCTTGGTGAAATGCTGCGTCGGTTTGATCTCTGTCATCTTCAAAATATCTTTTTCGAAATAAGGCGCAAGATCCTGTTTCTTCTCTTCGTCTTCACTGGTTTTATAAACAGATAAACATCCGGGAAATACCAAGGTGGAACCGGAGGCACCGAACTGATATTTATCACCCGCCGTGATCTCGACTTTCTTGTTCTCGAACAGAGCCGGGGTCATCTGACAGCTGATAAAACGCTTCCAGATAAGATCATAAAGTTTATACAGATCCTCGGAAAGGTACTGTTTGATGCTTTCGGGCGTACGGTAAACATCCGATGGACGGATCGCTTCGTGCGCTTCCTGCGCCTGCTTCTTTGATTTGTATTTATTAGGTACTTCAGGTAAATAGGTCTTGCCGTATTTATCAGCAATAAGATCGCGCACCTTGCCCATGGCTTCATTGGAAATATTAACGGAATCAGTACGCATGTAGGTGATCAAACCCACAGGATCTTCTTCGCCGATCTCGACACCTTCGTAAAGTTCCTGGGCGATCATCATGGTGCGTTGCGCATTAAATCCGAGCTTGGAAAAAGCTTCCTGCTGCAGCGTGCTGGTGATAAAAGGCGGCAAAGCATTGCGCTTGACCTCGCGCGTGGTCACCGCCGTCACACGGAATAATTTCTCGCTCAATTCTTTGGCGATCGCATTCGCCTCGTCAGCGGTCTTTAGATCGGCCTTAACACCATCGATCTTTTCGAGCTGGGCTTCAAGCGCATCGCTGATGCCGTCTTTATTGAGAAGAACGGCGATCTGCCAATATTCCACAGGGATGAATTTCTGAATGCTGCGTTCGCGATCAACGATCAAACGCAGGGCCACCGACTGCACACGGCCCGCGCTTAAACGGCTGCCCACTTTCTTCCAAAGGACAGGGCTCAACATATACCCTACAATGCGGTCCAGAATACGACGGGCATTCTGGGCGTTGATCTTTTGGGTGTCAAATTGATGTTTCTCTTTGAAAGCCTTAAGAACGGCTTCCTTGGTAATTTCGTGAAAAACCACACGGAATATCTTCTTGTCCTTGGCCAGATACGGCACAAGGTTCCACCCGATAGCTTCACCTTCACGGTCAGGGTCAGTCGCGAAGTAGATCTCGGTCTTGCCTTCGGCTTCTTTCTTGAGTTTCCCCAGGACCTTCTGCTTGGCACGCACCACAATTAACTTCGGCTCAAAATCATGGTCAACATCAACGCCAATGGTCGACTTAGGCAGGTCAATGAGATGCCCCATCGATGAAGTAACTTTATACTTCGCCCCGAGGATCTTGTTGATCGTCTTGACTTTGGCAGGTGACTCGACTATGACTAACGCTTTTGACATATTATTTAGGGAATACAGTTAATTTGCCTTGCTCTTACTTTCCACGAAAATTAAAAATATGCAAACATTTTTATTAAACATTTTTTCATGGATCACTTTAACGCATACATTTTTCCAGGTTTTTGAACGATCTTGCCGAGCAACTCAAGTGCCAGTAACGCAGTCATCAGCACCGACGGCCCAAAGCCTGTGATGGCCTCCAGGGATTCATGTGTTGTATGCCCTTCTTTGATAAAACTAAACACAAGGCGCTGGTCATTCGAAAGTCCCTGAACAAAAGGCTGTCTGGGTTTTACAGCATCAACCTGAACGGGCCTGACCACTTGAACAGGCAATTCTTCTAAAATATCCTGGACCGAAAGAACCGGCTTCGCCCCCTGTTTGATCAAGGCATGCGGCCCATCTGACATGTCGCTGTCAATGCGCCCTGGTACGGCGAACACTTCACGTCCCTGCTCCAGAGCGAAACCGGCGGTCACCAGCGCCCCGCTTTTAATGTTCGCCTCCACCACCACAACGCCCAAAGACAAGCCACTGACAATTCGATTGCGACGAGGAAAATTATACGGTAACGGCAGCGTCCCAAACGGGAACTCTGAGATCAGGCATCCTTTGGCCTTGATCTGCCTGTAAAGTGTGGCGTGTTCGGGTGGATAAATAACATCCAGCCCGCAACCTAAAACAGCGATAGTTGCCCCTCCTGCACGCAAAGCCCCCTGATGCGCCGCGCCGTCAACGCCACGCGCCAGACCTGATATGATCGGCACACCTAATTCAGCTAACTCAATGGCAAAGCGCTCAGCGACCTGCAAACCGTACAGCGAGGCCCTGCGTGCCCCGACGATAGCAACACCGCAATCAAGATTATCCGGGAACTTGCCGGAAACATAAATAACGGCCGGCGGATCTGAAATATTTAACAGGCTTGCGGGGTAGTCTTCATCCAGAATGGAGACCACTCTCGCCCCGAATTTACTGCACGCGCCGTGGTCTTTCTTGAGAAAATCCTGAACATCAAAACGCGGGATAAGATCACGGGAAGCCTGCGGGATCCCCGGATAATTGATGAATTCATCGATGGGCGCATGTAAAGCTTCTGCCGCAGAGCCAAAGCGTTGGATAAGTTGACGGATACGCTTAATGCCAAAACCATTGATCGCATTAAGGACTAAAAGCGCGTCTGTTTCACTGAGCTTGAAGGATACGAAGGATCTCATCGACCACCTTGGGAATATTGTCTTCACTGGAATCGACAATATGATCCGCCTTGCGATAATAGGGGTCGCGCCTGGCTAGAAGTTCCTGGATTTTACTCATCGGGTCATCGACGTTAAGCAAAGGCCGGTCAGTCTTGCCCTGGGTACGCCGATGGATCGCTTCGGGGGAAGCGTTCAAATAAAAGCTGATGCCCGTTGCTTTAAGGGCATTGAAATTCTCATCACTGGCGGCCACGCCGCCGCCGCAATCGATCACAAGGCCGGTGCGTCCGGCGCATTCACGCACCACATCACGCTCGATCTGCCTGAAATATGGCTCGCCTGATTGAGCAAAAATATCGGCAATAGAACGCTTTTCACGCGCCACGATCAACTCGTCCGTCGAAACACGCTCACGCTTCAAACGCACGGCCAATTCACGCGACGTGAATGTTTTGCCGCACGCCATGAATCCAACCAGAACTATATTTTTATTTTTGAATTTATCAGCTAATTTCATCATGTTGCAATAATAATACTGATTTGATGATTTGTCAAACATTGATAGCGCCCCACATTGCGTCTTAAGGCATCGGCATATTCCCTTCGCCGAATGCTTGCCGGCCCCGGCGTGGCCGGCAGCGCTCGAAGCTCGGCCTCACTCTTTGGCCTTCGGCCAAATCCATGCCCGTTCGGCCGAGCTACGTCGGCTCAAAGAATATGCCTCGCCTTAACGCAACAGCACATCAAGTTGCCTTCCTGATCGCACCCTTCAAATTCTTAAAGAACGCCTGGGCCGGCGTCAACTTCAGTTGACCGGCAACAGGCTTAGCCCCCTGGATGGTGCCACGTTTAGCCAAGGCATTAACACCTGTCTCCTTACCCTGCTTCTTATGCCAAAGCTGAACGTGTTCCCGTTTCGTCATTTTCTCAAACGCTCCAGAAGATTTGTCAAACTGCGGTCATAGGTCTTTTCGGTGTCCCGTGGGAAGAAACATCCAGGTATCGCCCCTTTAGCACGGTGATAACGCACGCACTGACAACACATCCCCTTACGGCTGCACCCTGGATACGTACACCCGCAATCTTTTAAATTCTGTTCTTTTAAACATTCCATTTTGATCTCCGTCAATAGTTATGGGGACATGTACCAAATTACCTTGGTACGTGTCCCCATAATTGTAATCAACTAATTGAATTACGCGCGACCAGCAGAGCCGAGCACCTTCTCGTTTTTCTGCTTGTAAACCTTGACCAAAGCATCACGCGCCGGTCCGAGGTACTTGCGCGGATCGAACTCACCCGGATTCTCCGCAAACGTCTTGCGGATCAGGGCTGTCATGGCCAAACGACCGTCAGAATCAATATTGATCTTGCAAACAGCTGACTTAGCGGCACGACGCAACTGCTCTTCAGGAATACCGACAGCCGCTTCAAGCTTGCCGCCGAATTTGTTGATCATCTCGACATACTCGGTCGCTACAGAACTTGAACCATGCAGAACGATCGGGAAACCCGGAATGCGCTTCTCGATCTCTTCAAGGATGTCAAAACGCAAAGGAGGCGGGACCAGAACTCCGGTCACAGGATCCTTGGTACACTGCGCAGGCTTGAACTTGTAAGCACCGTGCGAGGTGCCGATAGAAATAGCGAGTGAATCAACGCCCGTCTTCTTGACGAAATCTTCAACCTGCTCTGGCTGTGTGTACACAGAATGAGCCGCCACAACATCATCTTCAATGCCCGAGAGAACGCCCAGCTCGGCTTCGACCGTAACATCATGCTGGTGAGCAAAATCAGCGACCTGCTTGGCCAGCGCGACGTTCTTCTCATACGGAAGATGTGAACCATCGATCATGACGGACGAGAAGCCGGATTCAATGCACGACTTGGCAAGTTCAAACGTATCGCCGTGGTCCAGGTGAAGCGCGATCGGGATCTCTTTTAAGCCCTTGGCCTTGGCCATTTCTTTCATCATCTCGACAGCGCCCTGGCCCATCCAGCGAAGCAACGTCGGATTGGCATATTTGCGCGCGCCGGAAGAAACCTGAAGAATGACCGGTGACCCGGTTTCGACGCAGGCTGTGATGATCGCCTGGATCTGTTCCATGTTATTGAAGTTGTAGGCCGGAATAGCATAACCGCCCTTGACCGCGCCCTTGAACATTTCCCGCGTGTTGGATAACCCTAATTCTTTAAAAGAAACCATGCTGTTCTCCTCTGTTATTGAACCTACCCACCCTTAGGGGGTTTGAATGCGAGGCTTTAATATACAAGGATTTCAAAACTCCGACAAGCAAAAAGTCTTCTTATCCATGCTTGAATGTAACCCGGTATTTCTTGATCACTTGATCAGGATAATACGACGACTTGGCGATACGTAACGCCAGTTTGCCGATATCCTGCTCAAAATTCAAGAAAGCATACTTCCTGGGCAGAATGCCGGCAAAATGATTGAACATAAATTGGTACATGCCCTTGAACTTCCTTTTGCCCTTGGCAAAATGCAGGGCGAACATATCGTTATTGATCTCTTCGCCGATAATGAACCCGGCCGGCTCATTGTCCACGTAATAAATGCCACCGCACAGGACAAGATCCTCATAATGGTCCAAAGCTTCACGGCATGGAAAATAATCTGTCTGCTCTTTAGCCTCGGTGGCATCGTCCTGCCAGGCATCAAGAACAAGAAGGGCATCCTTCATCAGACCCCTTGTCAACGGTTTAGGCTGGGGTTTGTAAAGTGCCACGCATTGATTCAACAGGTTTTTCTTGCTGTGCAGTTTCTGGCCTTTAAAGGTAGCCATCTTCTCAACAGCATACACGTAATCAGAGTCCCCTTCATCCCAGATCGAGGAAACCGCATACTTACCAAAAGCCCCCAACCACTCCTCAGGCACGGGAAAAACACACGGATATTCCCCGGACAATCCATATAAAACATCGACGATCTCGGGTGTCAGATCGGACGTAGGCATGATGTAAGGCTTGCCATCATAAGTCTTGCCGATGACAAAAAGATGGCCATCATGTTTTAATAACTGATGGCCATGGCTGTTACGAAAAAGATAGAGGTTGGCAAAGCTGTACTCTGCAATATAAGTATGCGTTCGCTTGAATCGTCCCTGCAGATCGTTTTGATGCGTTAAAGAAAGTTGCTCAAGAGAGGTCATTGGAAAATAGTTTTGTACGCCGAAAGACCTTCTTTATCCAGATCCTCTTTAGGAATAAAGCGTAAGGCCGCAGAATTGATGCAATACCTTAATCCCGTCGGTTCAGGGCCATCATTGAATACATGTCCTAAATGAGAATTAGCCTCTGCGCTCCTGACTTCAGTACGCGACATCCCGCTGGACATATCATTATTCTCGAGCACACTGCGCGTATCGATCGGCCGCGTAAAGCTCGGCCAACCGGTACCGGAATCAAACTTATCCTTAGAGCTGAAAAGCGGCACACCTGAAACCACATCCACGTAAATACCGTCACGGTGATTGTTCCAGTATTCATTGTTAAACGCCGGTTCCGTGCCATCGTCCTGGGTCACATGGCACTGAATAGCGGTCAGCTTCTCTTTAATAGCCTTCTTATCCATCTTTCCCACCTGCGCATAAGAGAAAGTGGTCATGAGAAGAACACTTAACGTTATAATCAGCATTCTGCTCATGAGCGCTTCCTTATTTCTTTGATCCGAAAGAACCAAAAAGCGCCTTCACATCGGAAACCGTCTTAGTGGCATCTGCCTGCACGGCACCTGTCTGCGCCTGAGTCTGTCCTGCCGGTGAGCTTTGCACCATGCCACCCGCCTGCTGCTGCAAACCCGTCAAATGCTCCTGAACTTTCTTTTGCATCAAAGCTTTTGCATCATCCATGACCTTCTTGGCCGTCAAGGACTTGGAATTAACGTTCGTAAGGACATACTGGGCAAGGCCAAGCGCTGAATCAAAATTCTGCTGGGTCAGAAAAGTTTTAGCCTGAGCCACCAGGAAATTCTCCTGCTGTACCGGTGTGGCCATCTTTTTCGCTTCATCGACTTTTTTCTGCCCCTCAGGTGTAAGGCGAACCTCACCAAAATTCTTTAGCGTATAAACACCTGCTGAAGTCTGGGCGTAAACAAATCCCGTTGACATCAAAATAGCCATGCCCATGATCATCTTTTTCATACAGCCTCTTTCGTTAACGACCCGTTATTAATACCCCATAACCGTTTGAGCTCATCCTTATTATCAACCAATAAGGCCATATAATCAAGCTCCATGGTGACCATCTCGTGATCGTGCTTACGTAACCACTCCGACAGCCACGCAAAACGTAATGCGATCACAAATTCCAGGAAAAAATCCCAGCTCACTTCCTCAAAAAGCCGCGCTCCTTTTAACTGCCGTGTCAGGCCGATCACAAGATCCCCGGTCAAGCTCGACGGATGTTCAATGCCAAGGCACCCGACCATATTGGCCAGATCATACATCTCAGGTTTCATCCCCGCGAATTCCCAGTCGATCACAGCCTTGATATCATCCGTACCCCAGATAACATTCATCGGATGATAATCACCGTGACAGAAAGCCACGGGCAATGAATCATGCGCCGGCATGAAACCAGCCTCAAGGAAAGAAATGACCCTGCCGACTTCTGACATCAATTCCGGATGCCTGGCCTTGATCTGCGCCGACAGCGTATAAACATATTTCTTGATGGAAAATCTTTCATCCAGAGAATACAAGGCTATCCCGTCAGACTTTGCCCTGAGGTCGATCAGAAATGACGACAAAACTTTGGCACGCCAGCCGTCATAAAGATAGGTCTGCCGGTCAAGCTCCTCACCGGGCAAAAACGGCACCAACTGCCAGAGCCCGTCTTTATATTCCTGGATATACTGTTCTTCTTTACCCATCCAATATGGCGCTATCCTGGACAAGCCTCGACGGGAAAGGAATTCCAGCGTCTTGATGATCTTCATTTTGGCATGGAAGGCTGCCGGACGGATCCGTTCAAGCACAAAAAACTTTTGCTGATCATCCTCAATAACCACACGGAAAAGCGTACGCTCGGGGCTTCCCGCCGGCATTAAAGTAGGCCTTGTCTTTTTAAATGCGACGCCCCAAAAAGTACATATTTGAGTAAGGGCAATATCGTCGTAGACAGGCTTAACCTGTGCCGCAACAACTTTAGCGGCCGCACCTGTGTTTTTCTTTATAACGGCATGCGCAAAAGCCAGGCCCTTGTCACACTTATTTCCCTGCACACGCACCGTCCCGTCAGGTTGCAGATCCGCTTGCAAATGGCACCCGTTAGGACATGATAAACAAATGAAGTCTGACAATCCTTTTCCTCCAGTGGAACAAACTTTATCTCTATGTTATATTAGGACCATGAAAAAGACCCTACGCTTAGCCATTGCTTTACTGATGATATTCAGCCCGTTCTGCGTCGCCCAGACACCTGAAGAATATTATAAAACCCTGATCAACACCTTCGATCAGGCCTTCAACGATAAGAACGAACAAGCCACTACTTTGGCCTGGGATCAGCTCAATGCCGACCCGCAAGCCAAAGAATATATGAATGCTAATTACCCGGTTACCGCATCTAACTTCCGTTCAACGCAAACGGTCATTGAATCAACACAAGCCCTTCAGAAATTTGACAGGAATTACCCGCAACCTATCCAATTCCCTCAAATGCCGCAACGCCCGGCTTTTTACAGTAAACCAACCAATCAGGATGCTGTAGCAACGCATCCTAATAATTTACAACCGTCCGTACAGGAAACACATGCGCAGCGCCTGAATGCCCCCTTGCCTGATAATCAAACAAAGGCTGCCAACCAGCCCAACCAGAACATGCCCTCAAACCAGGACTATATTCAAGGCCAGGTTAATCGCATGAATCAAACCGAACAGTGATACCTTAAAGACTGTTTCTGATCAGCGATGACACCGTCCTGAAAAGAACATCCTGGCTATCTGACTTGTCGAAATACGCATCTGCCCCCTTTATCCTTTCCATCTGTTCTTCCAAAGGATAAACACTCGAGACCACGATCTTGACATTCTGATGGAATGCACGTACAAGTTCGAAAAGGATGTCCCCTTCGACCTCTGCCATTTTAATATCCAGAAATACAATATCGATATGCTCCCTTACAAGCATGTCTTTAGCTTCCATAGCATTGGAGGCTGTTAAAACTTGAAATCCACGGCGGGTAAAGATCCGGTAATACATGTTCCTGATATTAGCCTCATCGTCAACGACCAGTATCCTGCGCGTGAACATTTGTGGCTCACCCAGGCTGTCCACACGTTGCGGCCACGGATATTCAGACATACTGCCGACAACATCCTCGTCCCAATGGCCGACCTCCTCATCTTTCTGCTGATAATACTCAAAAACCCTGTCGATATAAGTTCTACGCATGTTGTTCTCCTTCCTAAGGGTTAACTTCACAGGTATAGGTATACCAAGACCCATCTAAGGAGAACGTTAGAATAAAATTAGAATTTTCTTATTTTACCGCTAACCGTGAACCGACGGCAGTTCAATCAGGAAAGTTGCGCCTTTTTTTAATTCACTTTCAACAACAATATCACCGCCGTGGGCGCGTGCGATCGAACGCGCCATGCAAAGCCCAAGGCCATTGCCAGGCACATCGCTCTGGCCGGGCTTACGCACGCTGTAAAACTTATCAAATATCTTCAACTGCTCCGCTGGAGATATCCCCTCACCATTATCTTTGACAGATGTTACCGCGGCACCGTCAGCCGCCTTTACCATCACCTCGATCTTGCCTTCTGTCGGCGTGAACTTAACAGCATTATGAATAATATTAAAGAAAAGCCGCCTCAAATGCGTCGCGTCACCGTTGATCCATAAAGGATCCTCGGGTACGGCCAGTTCGATATGCACGCCCTTTTCTCCGGCGAGGATCCTGGCATGCTCAAACAATTCTTTCATGAACGCAACAAGGTCCATGCGTTCCATTTTAAGGATATTGAGGTTATACTCGAACTTGGCGAGCAAAAGAAGGTCTTTAGTGATCTTGATCAAACGGTCAATTTCCTGCAGGGCGACCAGCATGACGCGTTTATTCTCTTCGGGGGTATTCTCGCCGACAACAGCAAGTTCCAACTCCCCCTTGATAATGGCCAGCGGTGTTTTTAATTCATGGGCCACATGCGAACTGAACTCATTGATATGCGCGAAAGACCGGTCAAGCCTGTCGATCATCCGGTTAAATGAATCAACAAGCAGCCGCATCTCTTCGTCCACCGGCTGATCCCTGATCCTGATGCCAAGATTCTTCTGTGTGATATTATTGGCCGCAACAGTAACCTCGGTCACGGGCCGCAGGATCTTCCGGGTCAAAAATGACCCAATGAACAGTGACATCAGAAGCACCATCCCGACGCCAGTGATCATGGCGACAAGAAGCCTTTGAAGAACACGGTTCACCGGAGCCATGGGAGCGGCTACGTGCATGACATATGGCTTACTGCCGGCAAACGTGAACGGATAACTGACGGCGCGAAATGCGGTCTTATTGAACCTTAAATTCATATAATGAATTGACTTGGCGCGTTCAGAGGAAAACCGCTCAAAAAAGCTGCGCGCCCCGGTAGGCGCATTATCGGATTGCAGGACAACACTCCCCGTTGCCACATCCGTGATCAGAAAGACATCCTTATGCGCCCCCAGCAACCAGCGGTGTTTCTCCCAGAGTTTATCCATCGCGTCCTTACCCGGCGACACCACTTCACCCGTATCAGAAAGGAACTGCTTCATAAGCGACATCGGCGGCAGCTTTCCACCCGACATCTCGCCGTAAGCATTGACGGTCGCAGCTATCTGTTCCGCTTTAAGGCGCAGTTCCTGATCCGTATTTTCATGCAGGATACGCTTGATGGAATGAAAAATGAACGCACTGAATAATACAAGTATCACACCCAGGATACACGAATAAAGAATGGTGGTTTTAAAGCGTATCGAATTGATCTTCATGTTTCTTTCAGCATGTACCCCACGCCCCTTAAGGAATGAATAAGTTTCTTTTCATGAAGGCTGTCGATCTTTTTGCGCAGGTAATTGATATAGACATTGATGACATTGGAAAAGGAATCAAAATCATCATTCCAGACATGCTCGGAAAGCATGGTGCGGGTCACCACACTCCCTGTATTGAGCATTAAAAACTCAAGCAAAGCATATTCGGTCGGCGTCAACTCGATCTCCAGGCCTGCGCGCATTACCTTGCGGGCCGATTGATCAAGCTGAAGGTCGGCGACTTTTAACTGCGTCACTCTGCCCTGACTTTTCCTTCTTAAAAGGGCACGGACACGCGCCAGGAACTCTGAGAATGCGAACGGCTTGGTCAGATAATCATCCGCCCCGGCATCAAGGCCCGAGATCTTATCCTCGACATCATCGCGCGCGGTAAGCATAAGGACCGGCACATCAATGGCCCCTTTTCTCAACTTACGGCATACGTCGATCCCGTCAGGGCCGGGGATCATGATATCCATTACGATAAGGTCATAGGGGTTGGTTTCTGCCATAAAGAGGGCTTCCGTCCCGTTATCAGCGACGTCAACCGCATAACTCGCCTCTCTAAGGCCTCTTTTGATAAAAGAAGACATTTTCTTCTCATCTTCCACAACGAGAATCCGCATAACCCACCCCCGAAACCATCATACTCCTGAAAGTAAGAATCCCTCTGAAACCTTTGGTCGCAGAGGGATCTTTACTCTTACAGACTAATATAATTACTTAGCTACAACAGGCGCCTGTGCTGCTTGCTGAGCCATCATCGCCTGTGCCGCAAACTTCTTCTGGATCTCTTTCCAGGCCGCGATCTGTTCCGGCTTCATGATCTGCTCGACCTTACGGGAAGCTTCGATATCAAGGCATGAATTATCAACCTGCAGGTCCGCGATCTTCTGCATCTGCGTTTTGATAGCCTTCATATCATCCTTCTTGGCGATCATATCGGAAAGCGTCTGACGCAGCGCTGTCAGGTCCTTGGACTTAGCGTTAAGCGTGCTCTGAAGGTCATTCATAAGCTTCTGCATATCCGTGACCTGCTTGTCGGTCAAACCAACTTCCTTCTGATAATCAAATATGGTCTTCATACCCTGCTCTTGAACCTGTGCTGCAGCCGGTGCCGCCTTAACCGCAGGCTCAGCCGCAAAACCCGTTGAAACCAAACCAGCAAAAAGAACCCCTGTTAACATCAATGCTTTCATACTCCCCCTCACTTGTTTTAGTTTACAAAAGCCATATGCACATCCATCAGGCTTTAACCTCAAATCTTCCGTTAATATACCACAATATTGAAAATACAACGATAAAATGCTCAAAAAATGCCTGCCATTGATCCAATATGCCCCGCGCTGCACCTCTTGTTACTTGCATTTTATAAGGTATACTTTATGAATATGAAACTAACTCAAAAACTTGAACTCAGGAAACTTCTGGTGCCTGAGCTCAAGCAATCATTAGAGATCCTGGCCCTTCCGTTAACGGACCTCAAGTCCCTTATCGACGAGGAACTGGTCAATAACCCTTTTCTTGAGGAAAGGCCGGCAGAAGCCGCTGTCCCGACAAGATCAGGGCTTTCCGTGCGCTCTGACCGTCTGCCCAGGGGCTTTTCTGTGGCTAATGAAGACCTTGACCCTTTTGCCCTGCTGAGCAGAATGCCGTCCCTGCAAGACGTCTTACTGCGCCAGCTTGAAGTATCTCCGCTCACCGATGAAGAACTTGCTATAGGCCGGGAGATCATTGGCAATCTTGATGAGAACGGCTATCTTAAAATAACTTTGGCCGAGATCTCCGCCCTGCATGGTACGTCGGTCGCGGCTGTTGAGGGAATCCTCAAGACCATCCATAAATTCGACCCCTGCGGTATCGCCGCCAGGAATATCCAGGAATGCCTGCTCATCCAGTGCGACACCCTCAAGATGAACGACCCCTTGCTGGTGAAGATCATCGAAGGCCATCTGAATGATGTGGCCCACCGGAAATATGAATACATTGCCCAACAGCTGGACGTTGCTGTCAGTGAAGTCGAAGCCTGTGTTAAAAAGATCACCACCCTTGACCCGAAACCGGGCCAGAATTATTCGACGGATGATCCTTCCGAGATCGCCCCAGATATCTTTATTGACGAGAAGGATGGCGCGCTTGAAATAGCCATCAACCGCGAGAATATCCCATCGGTCTATATCAATGAAGAATACCGCGACATCCTCAAGAACAACAACATTGACCCCGAAGCTAAGGAATATCTGAAGACCAAGCTGCAGGACGCCATGGAGCTCTTAAGGGCGATATCACGGCGGCAAAGCACACTCAGGAATGTCCTTGAAGCCATTGTCGAGATACAAAAAGACGCGATCATCAACGGCCTGTCCCGTTTAAAACCCCTCACCTTTCAGGAAGTCGCGGATAAAGTCGAAATCCACGCTTCAACGGTTTGCCGGGTAGTCATGAACAAATACGCCCAGACCCCCCAGGGTGTCATTGCCGTGAAAAGCTTCTTTACCAGCGGCATACAGCAGGCATCAGGCGCCGACGTGTCTTCAAGCCTTTGCAAAATAAAGCTGCGCGAACTGATCGAGTCCGAAGACAAGAAAAGTCCGTTGAGCGATGAGGACTTAAGCGGGATCTTGTTGAAGGAGAATGGCGTGAAACTCGCCCGTCGTACTGTAGCTAAATACCGCGAAGAATTAAAACTGCTGCCCTCGTCCTTACGTCGCGAGCGCTAAGGCTTTCTTACCCTTGCCTTTTGTCACCTTAAGCATCCCGTAGCTGACCATTTTCTTATAAAGCGTCGTCCGGTCAATGCCCAGGCTTTGCGCTGTTTTGGTACGGCTACCCTCGGCAGCCTCAAGGGCCTGCATGATAAGTTCATATTCCGAATCTTTGATGGCTGACTTCAAACTCTCACCGCCGACTTTCAACGTCAGGTCACTTTCAATGCGCAGCTGCGGCTCGACCAGCGTCAGATAATCAGGCAGATCCTCAAGTCCGATGAACTGGCCTTTAGCGAGGATGGTCGCGCGTTCAATGGCATTCTCCATTTCACGGATATTGCCCGGCCAGGAATACTGCGTAAAACGCTGCATCACATCACCGGCGACTTCCTTAACATCCTTGCCCAATTGCTTCGAGTGCTTGCCAATAAGATCATGCGCCAACAGAGGAATATCCGACACACGCTCTCGGAGCGGCGGAAGGGCAATATTGATAATGTTCAGGCGATAATAAAGGTCCTTACGGAACTTACCCTGTTCAATGAGCGCATTCAGGTCCTGATTCGTCGCCGCAATGATACGGATATCCACCTTGATCGTCTTACTGTCCCCCACCCGTTCAAATTCACCGTCCTGGATGACCCTGAGCAATTTAGCCTGCATTGACAGGGAAAATGAATCAATTTCGTCGAGAAAAATAGTTCCTTTATCCGCCAATTCAAAACGGCCTGTACGGTCCCTGAAAGCCCCGGTAAAAGCGCCTTTAACATGACCAAAAAGCTCACTGTCCAGGAGGGTTTCCGTTAACGCACCGCAACTGACCTCCACAAAAGGCTTCTTCTGCTCAATAGGATCACAATTATGGATAGCGTGGGCAATAAGCCGCTTGCCGGTACCGCTCTCGCCGTTGATCAGCACCGTCGCGCGGGTATTGGCCACAGCCTCGACAAGGGCGAAGATCTTACGCATCTTAGGATGCTTGCCTGTAATATTCAGGAATTTCCCGCATGAAGAACCGGCCAGTTTTTCTTTAAGGCTCTCATTCTCGGCGACCAGCGTGCGCTGATCTTCGAGTTTCTTCAAAAGGAGTTTCAATTCATTGTCCGCGAACATCAAGTCCTGCTCGGTGAAAGGCTCGCCTGAATCTTTGTCCGTAATATTGATCAGGCCTATCAAATGATCACCGGTATAAAGCGGGATCGAAATAAAGGATTTGCCGCGATAATGCGCAAAGCCATTACGGTTGAACCGTGGATCAGTATCAATATCCTTGACGAGGATAGGCGTACGGACCTTGATCGCGCAACCCGCGACACCTTCCCCCATCTTCTTTTTAATATCCGTCAGGACAAAGCCCTTGGCATTGTAATACGCGCTTAAAACCAGTTCATTATTCTCATGATTAAATAAGAACAATGATCCCGAATGAGCTTTCAATGCCCCGATCAGGCGCTGAAGCGTTGACGCCAGGAATGCTTTGCCGTCCTCATAAACTGCAGACCCGTTCATTTCTTTTCCTCTTTGATCTTCTGGATCATGCGCCGGGCAATTTCACCCGCCTGCGTTTTAGGACCACCCTGAATGACTTTTTCAAGGACAGCGACAGCCTTATCAGCAGCCTTTAACTGCGCATAATAAATAGTGGCAATATCCAAGAACATCCCGTCTGTCGGCACCTTGCCCTTAAATGCTTCTGCGGCCGCCTGCAGGACACTGATCGCATTCTCAGGTTCTTTAAGTTCTACAAAACACTGCGCGATCAACGCCTGGGCCCTAAGCGCCAAAGGCGTACCCGGATATTGGGCCGTGAGGGCTTTATAATGATCAATCGCCTCACGTAAGGCCTCCATCATCTTATCCGGCTGAAGTTTGCTCTTATAGTGCATGGCAATGTAATACGGCGTTTCCATGCCTTTAGGTGTTATAGGATAGCTCTTGATCACGGCCTGATACTGTTCTAACGCCGCCGCCCAGTTCTTTTCATCTTCATAGGCTGCCCCGCGCATAAAAACCGCTTCCGCACCAATGACGTCAACCTTATCAAACGCTGACTTGATCTTCTTCAACTGTTCATGTGCTTTGTCATAAGCCTTGGTCACAACATAAAGCTGCGCGATCGTGAACTGAGATTCAACGGCAATATTGCTTGTGGGATACTTGAGCATGAATTCATTCAAGGCATCGACTGTCGTGGCCAATTCATTGGGCGGCGTCGCGTCGGGATTCGTAAAGATGTTCTTGGCCTGCTGCTGAACACGGTAATACTGCCGTTCGATGGCATATTGATCCTGACCGCAACCGGCGACCAGAATACCCAACAGGAGCAGTAGAAAAGGTTTCTGGAATGTCATGGCTTCACCACCCTGTTCTCGAGATAAAATGTGGCCGTTGTCAGCGTAATAATGGGGTCCAGTATCAAAGAATTGACAATTATGCCCAGGATCCCTAACCAGAGAATGATCTCCGGGCAAAAGGTTGTCATGAGAAATACCCCGTTATAATTCAGAAAAATGAGCGGCACAGCAATAAGCATGGGAATGCCCACCAAAAGCAAGGTGATGATAAAGTTCCTGAAAAAGAACACAAATGACCCTGCAATAGCTCCGATGAACTTTTTCTCGGATGTGAGCATGATGGGTATGGCATAGGCTACCAACGCCTGCAAGACGAGGGCTAGGAACTGACTGATCACAATACTGAAAAGTCCCAGCCACCATCTTGGCCCGATGAATAATAACTTCGCATGGCCAGCGTTGAAATATTTCATCAAAAAAACACCGATGGCCTTGTTCATGGTGTAATAAACGGCCGTAAGGATCAGAACAATGATCATCAGATTAGCGTACTTATGAAAAGCCGTTGCTATGGGCTTTTTATAAAGAAAAGCAATGGCAACACCCGTCAACAGCGAGCCAATAAAAACAGATAAAGTCATCTTAGCCAGGCCAGCTAATTTTGGCAATAACCAGAAGTTCTGGGGGTAATGGAGAAATCTCTCACCCCATAACGTGGTGATGAACGGCCCCATTGCCGCTCTAAGCGGTTCGCGCGGCGCCAGATACATGAAGATCAGGCTCAAAGCTTCGATGAAAGCGAAGATCAGGAAAGGCAGGTAAATGCGAGGTTCTTTTTGAAGCAATGCAGCTGTTGTCGCATAAGACTTCTTGAAATGTGAGATCACCGACATATTTGAAGCCGCCATAGTATTACCAACCCTTTCAAGGAGAATTCTGTAAGGAATGGCAAAGTATAGCATGAAAAACTGGAGAAATCAACGGAACGGAATGTTGAATGTTGATTTGAAATGATGAAAAAAAGAGACAGACCATTTCTGATCTGTCTCTATAGCATGCCTGCAGTACTACCTTCTAGAAGGATTATATATAAAATCCAGCCAGTAAGAATTAAACCATTCTCTTCCTTCTGAATCCCAACAACCCTAAAAGACCTGTTCCAAGCAAAGCTACTGTAGCTGGTTCAGGTGTTGCTGTCGGAGCGAAACCACTGAAAGACTGCGTTCCTGCGCCAAGCAGGGAGAAACCGCCAGTTGTATAATACGCATCATTAGACTGGATATACAGGGTTGCCTGTTCTCCAGCATCAAGAGTCGTACTAAAACTGGTGTAGACAGTTCCAAACGCGTTGTTAACGCGCGCCGGGAAATGCCCTAACGTAGGATTCTTCGAAGGATCATAATCAGCATTCACTAATGCGGAACTATAGAGATATGCTGACATTGCCCCGATAGCATTAGTACCGGTACTTGCAGTCGTCATGATCTGGTACTCGAACAACAATCCTCCTGTGAGGGACGTATTGTTGTAAACCTTTTCCTGAACCATGCCTGTAACTGTACCCGCCGTTCCTCCATTGATGCTGAAAGGCATTAAACCTGTACTTGCCATAACTGCACCGTAACTAGCAGGAGCTACCCCGAGTGTTGGGACAGGAATAAAGCTAGGCGCACTGATATCAACAGCCTGAGCGATAGAAATGCCACCAACAAAAAACACACTTACCATTACTGCCATCATTGTTTTCTTCATTTTGTTTTCCTCCTCTCTTTATAACGACTTATATTTGCACTACAACTGAACACCAGATTGGTATCAGATCATGCCTTGTAAAGCTTCCTGCGAACCAAACCCAACCCTGCCAAACCCATCCCGAACAATGTCATGGTCATCGGTTCAGGCGTTGCTGTCGGCGGAAGAACCTTGTTTCTTAATGTGTAATCACCTGAAAACGTTAATGTGTTCAATGTAGCCCCATCTAACCACTTAGTTCCTGACGTCGTTTCAGAAATCCGAACTGTAAAATTTCCATTATCAGCTGCAATGGTCGACAAGAACGGCGTGAGGTCAAACGTGTTTATGAGTGTGTCCGTTTGATTTACACTGGTAGTTAAAGAACCGATAAGCGTTGAACTACTATAAACAGAATACGCTGCTGCTGCATCTTGAACATTATTAGCGCTGTTACCAGCACCCTTGACCTGTAACCCTGTCATACTTACAAGTAAGGATGCATTGTTCAAGGACAACGTTGATAGCGCCGGGTTGTAGCTTGTTACAAGAAAGTTATGTGTATACGTAGCGGGAGTAGCTGTTGTCCCCAATAAAGTAACATTAGGCGAGACCGTATCACTAAAAAGCACAGCCTGCGAACTTCCAGCAAACCCAGCCACCATTAACGCCACTGCTAACACCAAGAATATTTTCTTCATACCCCATTCTCCATTTTATTATTTAATTTCTTCCTGCGAACCAAACCCAACCCCACCAGCCCCATCCCGAACAAAGTCATCGTCATCGGTTCTGGTGTGGGCGTTATGACTGGTCTATTCGGACCATCGGTAACTATTTGATACGTGATACGCCCAAAATCATCCTCCCTGTCGCCATCAGAATGATCTTTTTTGCTGAATTTCTGGTCTTTATCTTCATCACGATGCTTTTTGTCTTGAAATTTCTTATCCTTGTTTGATCCGTGCCGATCATTTTCCTTATATTTAGCATCCTGATCAAAACGACCGTCATCCCTATGGTCAAATGACTCTGATTCTTTTCTACTGTCATGCCCGTACTCATCGCCCCTGATCAGAAAAGCATGTGAAGTCACCGGCTGAAACAATAAGCCACCCATGAACAGGATCGTTAACAATAATTTTTTCAAAGATATCCCCATTGTTCTAACTATTATATTGTTTCCGACGAATCAAGCCTAAACCCGCCAACCCGATCCCGAACAGCGTCATCGTCATTGGTTCCGGTGACGGCGTTACCTGCAAATTGATCACATCATTAGCACATGTTTGTGTCCAGCTCATGGTAAAGGGCGTACCTGAAACCCAATCGCTGCCGAAATAACTCTTGGCGATCGACCCTTCGATCACATAATGACTGCCCGGGTAAGAAGTGCTTGTGTAAATGAAGGAACCAACACCTAATAAACGATTGACTGTGTTCATTTCAGTCGGCGTATGTGTTCCCCAATAAGGATCAGTCTTCCAGGTGTTTACCGCATATAAATTACCGGCCGTAAAATTACCCCGTGTCACTGTTTCGATCCCGTATTCATAAGAACCGTTGCTGCCGAAATCAAAGGCAATATCGCCCGGGCGCTCATTGCTTTCAATGCCGGGATTCTTACCGGTCACGATCGCGAAATACAAATTGGTACTGTCATACGCGGCATACATGGCTTCAGCATCAAAGTTCTGACCGCCCCAGCCAGGCCCGACCTGCCCGTTACCGATCGGATCATAATCTTCAACGGTCGATCTGATGCCCGCATTAGGCACCCAGTCAGACGAATTTACGCGTGCATTCAAAGGCCCCGACCACGCACCCGGCGTAACACCCCAGTCGCTAAGATTACCGTCAACCACAAAGGCGTGAGCAATACCAGTCTGAAGGCTCATGCCTGCGATAAACGCAACTGCGATAAATAATTTCCTCATTAATATCCCCATGTGATTATCTTGCACCTTTACCGGTGATCATAACAACACACGTTAAAGCCATGATCCGCATTTCGACCAGCCAGCACATCTTCTTGATATAGAGGATGTCGTACTTAACTTTCTTTCTTACATCAGAAATAGTTTCGTCATAGCGATTCATGACCTGGGCCATGCCAGTGATCCCCGGGAGCACGGCCAGACGCTTGTCATAATCTGAAATAACCAACTTAAGGTCTTTAACGATCTCGGGGCGCTCAGGGCGGGGACCGACAATGCTCATCTCGCCTTTAAGGACGTTCAATAACTGCGGAAGCTCATCCATATGGGATTTACGCAATAAACCGCCAATGGGTGTCAGGCGTGCATCATTGGCCTTGGCCCACACAGCACCGGTTCCCTTTTCGGCATCCGCACACATGCTGCGGAACTTGAGGATCATAAAATTCCTGCCATCTTTACCAACACGCTGTTGACGATAGAAGATCGGACCTGGTGTAATTTATATGCGGTAAACACCTGGAAGAAGGAAAACAGGTGCGGCAACGATCATGGCTGTTGAGGCGATCGCATAGTCCATGAAACGCTTGAAGGCACGAAAACTTTTCTGAGCAAAGCGCACGATCATCCCGACAACGCCGCTAAATAAAAGGAAAAGTGAAGACGGCTCAGGCGCGCGTGACTTGTTCTGCTGCGGGAAATGTAAATTTTCAATGCTGATAGCTGCCAGTGAAGCCCTGTCTATATGCTTTGCAGCCAAGACTTTACCCTGAATGGGTGCCACATAGGAAATACCACCCTGCGCTGCTGGTAATGGAATAAATGACAGTATTGCGAAGCAAACTGCACATAATGTTAAGCTCTTGGCGATAAATTTGAATTTCATTTTGATACGCTTTCCATTCATTTCTTAAAGCAGGGGAATCTTCGAGGAAGGTTCGACTGCAGGTTAGCATTTGTTTACTTCGGTGTCTACCTTGGCTAACCTATTTCAAAGGTAGAACAACCACCCTACTATTTTAATACAGCAATTTTCATGCCAAGTTTGGAAATATTACGCTACAAAAGAAAACGCTTTCTTGTAAGCATATGTAAAACGGCATTTTACGCAACGAATTTTAATTAATCTTTTCTAGAAATGTAGATTCACCCAGATTAGCAGAGCGTACTATGTTGACATTTGTAAACATTAAGGGACATATTTAACCAAAAGTGGCTCAACATCAACAGCGAATTCCTTGATCATTTTGGCCACAGAAGCGTCCTCGCCATCCTTTAAATCAGCTGAAATTCTTATCATTGCGGAAGAAGTTTTCTTGCCGATCAGCCTGCGCAGCATAACCCTGGCCTGCTGATTGAAGTAGTTTTCAGTGTTCAGCGCACCGGCTTTATACCAATAAACAACATATTGACGGCCGCTGGCGATCTCGGTGATCATCTTGTTAGCCTTAATGCCTGAGGTAACAGGAATAACAGCCTTTTCGGTAATGGTCGCCCCACCCCCAAGATAGCAAACCTCAGGCGGATGCAGTACCTTGCG
Organism: Candidatus Omnitrophota bacterium; assembly: GCA_002753465.1. GTDB lineage: Bacteria > Omnitrophota > Gorgyraeia > Zapsychrales > Fredricksoniimonadaceae > Fredricksoniimonas. The sequence goes on along the minus strand of PEAF01000010.1, from coordinate 21,946 downwards.
ATTATCGCCCGAATATATAATGTAGAACAAAAGCGTACGCCCCGCCGGGTCCGTATATTGGCGCATGACCAAATTCTTTGTTTCCAGGATCGCGTAATCACGCTCCGTAAGCGGAATATCCTTACCCACCCACTTGCCGATCTTTTCAGGCAAAGCCGACATCTGCACCTGATCCCCGGTGTCAAACCTGGTCGGTAAATAAGAGGAAAGCCCGACAACGGCAGACACGAACAATATCCCTGCGACAATATAAAATTTGAGATTATCCATCATATCCTCTGAATATTTTATTCCAGCATGCTTGATACAAGCATAAGCCCGAAGAACGCCAGCACAAAAACCACAATCCCCATGGTGTCATGAAATACGCCTGTTGCGAATTTAGAACCGTACATTTCACTGGCCAGTGTCACGGCAACGATACGGAAGATATTGGTCGCCACGGCCAGCGGTATTGATGATAAAAAGAGTACGATCTTTTTTGCCACGGAGAGACGGCTGAAATATGCCATCAGCGCCCCAAGCGCTATCAAGGCCAGAAGCGACCTGATACCCGAACAAGGATCTTCAACGATCACATATGAATGCATCGTCTTGATAACACTGCCTTCACGGATAGCTTCAACACCGATCGCATTAATAATAAAGACCGATGCCTGCGTGGCGATGATCTTCAATTTAAAGCTCATGTTCGAAATAACGACCAAAGGCAAAGGGACCATAAAAAGAAGGAACGAAAGCGGGAACCACAAGGCCTTAAGATGATCCTTGCCCCAGAACAAGAGGATCAAACCAGGAAGAACGATCAGCAATGAAAAGCCCGACGTCGAATAAACCCTTAAAATACCGCTCAGCAAATAAGTCAGCATACCAGCCCCGAAAACAAGCCAGCCCCACACCGGCGGATCGATCTTTAACGTCGACAATTCCTTGCGCTTTAGCCATACGATAAAAGCACTGATGAAAGGTACCAGAAAGCCATGGCTATAATAAGTGTCCTGAACTGACCAGCGGTCGATCATCCAGGCAAAGGTCGGGATATATGCCAAACCAACCAAAGCGGCCAGAAAAACACATTGGAACAAAGTCATTTTCTTCATTTTTTCTCCGGTAATCCAGCAAGGATATCACATCAAATTTAATTTTGCCAAAAAACCACGCGCTCCCTTAAAGTTTATTCTTTATCAAAAAACTTCAGGTCTTCTATGAAAAACTGTTCGCCCAGAATATCTTTTTTAGAATTATTGAATTCATACGCCGTAAGCGATTTTGGCAGGCGCCAATCACCCTGTACGGCAGACTTGACGCTGATGCCCACCTCATGCCACCGTCCATCATCGGTAAGCATGGTCATTCCCGGCACAGCAGGAGCTGCGCACTGGCTTGTCTGTGTTTTAGCCAGGCAAAGCCAATCACCCCAGGCTGTTTTAACACCCATGGTCACTGGCACGCCTGCCGGGATCTTGTAATTAAAGCTGATTCGCGGCAAGGCATCAAGGTTCCACTCCATTTGATCAACGGCGTAACGTGCTTGCCCACCCGAGGACGCTTCAAGGGCCGGCGCTACCGCTTCAGGCACAACAACAGGCTCAGGAACGGGCATAACTAACCCCGTAAATAAAAGCCGGACCATGACCGGATGATGGTCTCCCCCGATATCGGGCCCGATCGAAGCTTCAAGCGTCTTCCAATTGGCATCATGCAGAATATGATCGATGCGTACCCCGTGCCAGCGCGAATGTTTTGTGAAACCAAATCCAAAGCCTTTTTCAAGAAAAGCGTCCTGATATTTTGACCAGTACGTCTTGAAGATCGGGCTTGATCGGGGCATATTCAGATCGCCCGCGACGATCAGAGGCTTGAGCAGATAAGCCATGGTCGTTGCCACCAGCGATTGAGCCTCCTGCTGATCAGTAACACGCTGCATTTCCGTAATGGCATTGGCATGCTTGGCCATAACGGATTCAATGCCTTTGCGCAGTGTCTCCAGATGAACGTTCAGCAGATAAACAAGGCCGGCCGGCGTTTCAATTTCATACTTAACAATGTACCCTAGAAATTGACCAAATGGAGGTTTATCATTAACCTCGATAGACCTGACCTTGAAGCGGCTCGCTATGCCCATATGGTCGTACACCTTCAGGTCCCAGCCACCGGCTTTTATACTGGTGCTCACACCCACTTGCATGTCCTGATATAATTCCTGGAATAAAATAATGTCAGGCTTCTCGTCAGCGATCAAGCGCAGGAAAGGGTCGGGGTCTTTAACATTACCCATATTCACATTGATCACTTTCAAAGCGAGTACAGGCGTCTCCGTCGGCTCCGTGGAAAACGGATAAGGGATATTAAACCCCATGATGCCAAAGAAAATAACAGCCGAAGAAAGAGCGTTGATCAGAAGTCCCTTACGGCTTTTCAGGACGATCGAGACAATGATAAACGGGATCAAAGGAATGAACAGGACCCATAAGGGTGCCAAAATGAACAGGTCAGCCAGCCACCACAAACCTCTAGGACAGAAAGCGACCGACCCCAGCACCCCAAGCCCTAAAAGGTAAAGGATCTGCACCCTGAGTGTGAATGTGTTAATGAGTTTACTTAGCATCTGATTTATTTATGTTTGAAGAAAGAACATGGTCATGGTAAAGCACCGGGTCGCCCATGGCACCGCCTTCAATCGCTTTAATGATATTGTACATTTCACGCGCCGTCGCATAATGCAACTTGAACTTCTTGCCGTCATTGTATTTTGTTTCCAGATGGGTAAACATCCAGTCCAGGTTCTCGAAGAACCGGTCGGTCAAATGATCTTCCCGGCACCCGTGATTATGCACCTTAATAAAGATAACGTCTTGACGGCCTTTAACATGAATACCACCCTGGACCCATAACTTCACACGATCCTCCGTCACAGGATTGGAACTCAGCAAGGCACTGTTCTCGATCTTACCACGCTTCCAATTAAGCATCAAAGCCCCCTGAACGATCATCAAGTCACCGGAAGGCTTTCGTCCTGCTGCAACATCAACGCCCGTGTTATGCGCCTTGGGTGTTGACCTATTCGTCGCATAATAAATGCTGTTGATCTTGGACGTCTGTGTGTCAGACGGAGCTGATGGCAGCGTAAAATCTGCATAACAGCCCGTCGATCTAAGGACCTTTAACTCTTCATTAACGCCGCACCACTTACCGTCAGGGCGTGAATTGCACAGTGACCAGTTCCCGTGAATAAAGCCATAGCGTACCGCGCCGGTTGCCTGATCCGTACTCAACAGGCCATGGCTTTTAAAAACCTCAACCGCCTGAAAGAGTTTCTGGCGAAGGCTTTCCTCCGTATCACCCTGATGATGCAAATGGATCTCAACCTCGCCATACCCTTTACAGCAGAAATCAGCGACACGATCGACACACTCCCGGGTATATTCATCAATAGGATAAAAAAAGGAATACCTGGGAGGGATGCCGGCATGATCTTTATGCTTTTTGACAAGTTCTTCATATTTAGCCAGAAAACGCCGTGTCCGCTCAAGTTCTTTGACCTGCGAAACACCGCCGTTACGCGGCTCGAAATGATCAACGATCGAAAAAACAATATGGACAGGAACACCCGGTCGGCGTGACATTAGCCGGGTGGGCATTTGACAAAAGTAATCCTTAAGCCACAAATGGATATTGTTTAACATACCTCAGCGCTCTCCGGCTTCTTTAATGATATTGTCCGTCAACACAATATCCCCCTGATCGTCACTGATATTGATAGCCTGCCTGGCACCCGGCGCCTGGGTGATCTGATTGTGCTCTACCTTGATATTTTTAGGGCCTGACGCCCCATCGCCTTTAAAAAGAGCAATGCCTGACGCATGATTATCCAACAGAATATTATTACGGATAATCGAATCGTGAACGCCATCGCCATTGATCGCAGCACCGCCGATCTTGCCATTACCTGTGATCACATTATTCTCGACCAAGGCGCCGCTGATCACGCCATCGCCCGCAACATCACGCCCTTCGCCCCCACTCAAGTCGCCATTCATATGTATACCGCACGCCACATTATCATGCACCTTATTACCGCGAATGACAGGCCGGTCGCCGCTATTGCTGCAGTAAATACCATGCTGTTTCCTGCTGCCAAAAGCTTCATTATTTTCAAGAAGTAGGTCATTCGAATGGTTGGCGAAAATACCCCATGTTTCATTGTTACCGAAAACAGAATTCCTGACGGTGACATGATGGCTCTGGTCAATGCGGATGCCGGCGCGTTTAGCATCGAACGACTGGATATTATCGATCACGATCCAATCACAGTTACTGATCTGAATATTATCCCGGGTGTCGCGTAGTTCATCATTAGAGGAGATCCTTACCTTACCAACACCTCTGATGGTGATAGGCTTTTCAGCCGTCGCCCGAATATTCTCAAGGCGGAAGCCTTTGTATTCACCCTCGCGGATCACGATCGTATCGCCCGGAATAGCAAAGGTCAGCGCTTTGGCAACATCAGGACACGGATGTTCCTCCATGCACTCACCCAGTGACCCTGCATTGGGCGCCACATACAGTGTAACTGGGCCACGCTGCGGCTGCCCGTACCCGAAACTTGAACCGGGGCATAAAAAGATCACCGCAATGAGTACAACAATGATCCGCCTCATCGTTCAGTCCTCTCCCATTTCACATTATGGGTCCCGGTCATAAAATTAATAAAGCCAAGAAAGAGCGCAAGGTTCATGGAAATGAAATAGTAGAATAAATTCAAGATCTTTACCGAGATCCCCGCCCAAGAAAGGATCTGCCCCAGGATACCCAAACCGTAAAAACAGCATTGGACCATAAAGCTCACCTTAAAAGCCGGGATATTCAATAAAAGGATGTTCGCGATAAAAGCCGCCAGCATGAAAAACGGCGCGAACCAGCGCAGGATCTTGTGCGACCAGAAGGCCATCGCCGAGAACCCTCGCAAAGGATTCAGCATCCTCCACAACAAACCGATCGCCTGGAAATCCCCGGCACCGATACGGATACGTCGCTTTTTTTCCTGAATGATATGCTTAGCGGCATCTTCATAGGCAACAGCTTCTGGCGCGTAAACGCATTTAAAACCTTTTTCAAGGATCTTCATCGGGACGACAAAATCCTCGATGATGGTGTCCGGCGGGCACTGGTAAAACAATTCTTTACGGATCGCAAAAAGCGCGCCGTTCGCCCCGAGAAGAGATCCGTACTGCCCTTCCACCGTCTTCAGGAAGGTTTCATAGCGCCAGTAAACACCTTCGAGTTCGCCGCTAGTGGTGCCCTCTGTCGTAAAGATCAAGCGTCCGCAAACCGAACCGACACGCTTATCCTGAAAACGCCGGACCAGCATTTTGACCGTATCAGGCTTGAACGCTGTGTTCGCATCGCTAAAAACAACAATGTCATTCTTGGCTTTAGGAACAGTCTCGTTTAAGACATTAACCTTCCCACGTCGGTGCGGGTAATCACAGACAACAACACCACGCGATGCGTATTCCTTAGCAATGGCGGCCGTCCTGTCGCCAAATCCGTCAGAAGCAATAATGATCTCAAGCTTATCCGCAGGATATTCAAGAGCAAGCAGGTTCTCAACGCGCGCCCGGATCACTTTTTCTTCATTGTAAGCAGCAATAACAATAGAAACGGATGGCAAACGATCATCGGGAACCTGCACATCAGGAGCGGTTGGGCGGCGTAAAAGAAAAAGAATGGCCGGGTAAACAATATACGAATACCCGATCAAAGAAAAACTAGCCCATAAAATGATCTCTAAAACATTCATTTATTTGCCATATTAATTATTTTTGCCGGAATGCCGACAACCGTCGCCCCATCAGGCACGTCGTGAACAACAACCGCATTGGCACCGATCTTGACATTATTACCGATACGGATCCCGCCTAAAACCTTTGCCCCTGCGCCAATAAAAATATCATTGCCAAGAACGGGAAGTTTGAGCGGCAAACCATTTTTCGCGGCACCCAGCACAACCCCGCTTTCGATCACAATATTCTTACCGCCCTTAACTCCTCCATTGATCACAACACCAATCGGATGCATAAGGACAAAACCTCCTCCGAAATCAGCATTGCGTCCGATCACGCATCCGTTCAAGAACTTATTCATATCCAAAAGGATCCACCCGATGATACCCAACTTGATCCGTTGAAAGAATTGCGCCAGGCGATAAAGCACATTCGCCGAAGTCCCGTCAGTTAAAAGGACCTTAAGCATCCCCTTGAATGTAACTTCATTAACATAACAACGGCACTTCTGCTGTAAGTCTTGAATAATGATCATCGGGCTGATACCTCGAGGAAGTTAATTAATATCATAAAGATGGAAACTGCGCTAAACCCCATTGAAAGAATCGTTCCACCTGTTTGGCTGTCATAGCAACCTTCCTAATGACTTCCCAAAGATCACATCGTGTGAGTTAACGACAGCTTTAACAACAGAAGCGCCTGCTTTATTCTTTTTCCTGAACGCATCCAGGGAGATCACAAAAGGAGAAACCACCATCCCGATCCGCCCTATGAGGGCGGCACCGATCTCAGAAAACATCCCCTCGACCAGCTGAACCGAAGCAGCGCTTTTAACTACAACAAAAAGATCAATATCACTTCCCGGCCCCTCGCTTTTTTCATGGATACTGCCAAATAAAACAACACTCAGTATCTCATTCTTCAAGGATGACTTTCGAATGGTGCGCCCGAGCTCTTCCTTAAGGTCAGGCAAAATGCCCTTCTCAGACTGGAACATAGGGCATAATATCTTTGCCACAACCAAATTATCCTGATCAAGACGGAAGGAATGCGCGCGGCCCATGGCACGCATCCGGACAACCTTTTCTGCCATCAACTCCTGCATGGCTTTATGGACAGTTGTAGGGGAAAGCTTGAGCAGTTTGGCCAATTGCAACCCGCTGATCTCCGTCCCGGTCTCTGCCAGGAAACGCAGTATCCTGACCTTGGGTTCGCTATTGATTATTTTATTCAACGGATGAAAGAATCGCATCGTCTATGTCCATTTCTATGGAAGAACTTCCAGATATCTGGATATAAGAATACCTTCAAACAAGGGGCATGTCAAGATTAGGAGCGCACGGAACTTTGGAAATTACTTTATACAGCATGGCCGCATTCTCATCCCAGCTCATCGTCGCAACAGCATGCGTAACCACCGGCGCCTTAAGCGCCGCCTCAAGGCATCGGGCGAGATCTTCAGGGTCTTTGGACTTAGCCAGCCAGCCTTTTTCAGGCGTATCGATCAGATCCGGTATGCCACCCACATTGGTAGCAACAACCTTGGCACCGCAGGCCAAAGCCTCAAGGATCACATTCGGACAGCCTTCATTAAGACTTGGCAAACAAAACACATCCACCGCGCTCATCCACTCCGGCACCTCCTGATGAGGTTTACGCCCGACGAAAACAATACGATCTGACATACCGAGGCTATGCGCAAGCTCTATCAATGCCGCACGCTCTTCCCCGTCACCGATCAGCAGCAGTTTTATGTTCATGTCTTTAACTAATAATGCAAAGGCTTTGATCAAATAAGATACACCCTTCACCGCAGCAAAATTGCCAACATAAAGGACATATCGAGCCGTCTTATCAAGCCCCAGCTTTTCACGGCATACAGCCTTGTCGCGGGGATAGAACTTCTTTGTATCTACCCCATTTTGAATGACCACGATCTTTTCTTCCGGAACACCCATCATGATCATTTTCTGCTTCAACGGAAGGCTGACCGCGATCACCTTTTCAGCCCGTTTCACCGCCCACTTGATCATGGGTTTACGCAACCAGTATTGATGCGCCAAATTGATATCACTGCCTTGAACTTTAACAAAGAACTTCTTTCTTAACAACTTAGCCGCAATAGCCGTACCAAATGCATCGGGATAGCCCCATGTTGCCAGAATAAGATCATATTTAAAACACTGCCGAATGGTTACTAAAGTCTGCCATATCCCCAGAAAGAATAAATAGCCATAAGTAAACCGCAGGATCTTTGGAATAACAATATGACGGGGATGAAAGACATCGATCCCATTTATCTTCTCCAAATCAGGGACTCTGTTCTTAGAATATTTAAATAAAGGCACCGGCGAAACGATCTTCAACTCACATATCCGGGATAAAGCGGTATATTGCTGAAGATTGAATATCGCCCGATTCGGCTCAGCGGCATTCGGAAAAAGATTGGTGACGATCAATAGCTTCAACGATACACGTCCTTTCGATGTCCGACTTTGACCACATAAATGATCAAAACATCGTCCTCGATCAAATACAAGATCCTGTAATCCCCGCAACGTATCCTGTACTTCTCATCTCCGGATAGCTTACGGACGTCGCGCGGCCTTGGATCATCAGCCAATAACCTGATCCTGTCGAGAATGATGAGGATCTCTTTGCGCGGCAGAGATTCAATTTCTTTAACAGCCGAACGCTTGATCTCGACTTTATATTTTGCCATCGGTCTTTAATTTCTTGAGTAAAGCTTCAAAAGAAATGGCTGGTTCATGGGCTCTTTGCTTAAAGGCATCAAGGTCCTGCTGGTCTTGCGCCAGTTCATGCAGTAAGGCATCATTGATAATGTCAGACACGGACTGATCCGTTTCCAGGGCCTTGACGCGCAGGATGCGGTGAATGGCTGGGTCAAGATAAACTGTCGCCCGCTTTGTTAAAGTTGTGGACATAAGCACCTCCTGTATGCGGGGTAAATATAACACTACAACGTTATAACGTCAAGACGTCACGAAATCATCAACGACCATCGTTAGAAAGAAATTACAAAAACGGATTTACGGCCTTTACCATGCCATACTTGCGGTTATGCGCCAGATCTTCGGTTAAAAGAGTCCGGCATTTTGACTTTTGAGCCGCCGTGAGAATGAAATATATTTGTATCTAAAATGATATTAGCGTTCATACAACTCATCACGGCTAGTTGGTTTCTTCCACGCATGCGATCCGAGCTTCTTGACAGAAGCCAGAAATCGCTTCGCCAGCGCATCTCCCTGATCATGCTGTGCCGAGACGACATCTTGCAAATGCGCGCGGATGATCGCATTCACGCTGGTGTTCTTTTCTAAGGCTATCTTGCGCGCCCGGCGCAACAGTGCATCGTCGATCGACATGGTAACATTGGCCATATAATCCTCCTTCTTTCCAACAAAGGATTAACACTTATTATGTGTGAAATAAATCGCCTCTAATTTCAGTTGGTTACATTTTGTAACCGACTGACTTCCTTCTTTAATTAATCGGTTTTTCAATACTTTCCAATAATTCCTAGCGGCGCCATAATTGGCCTGCTGGATCAAAGCCTGAATAATATCTACAACGGAGAAATACCATGTTTCCGTGGCTTCATCGTAAACACGGCGGATCTTGTGATCTTCAAAAACAATTAGATTTTTATCCATAAATTATATATACCACACACGTGTGTGGTTGTCAAGTTGAGCCTGTTGGATCTCTGCGTTATTTAAACCCTGTCAACAACATCCTGATACACCCGCTCATATTTATCCGTCATGGACCCAATGCTGAAGAACCGCTCAGCACTGGCACGCCCTGCCTTGCCCATCTTTACAGCCAGATCACGGTCATTCAAAAGTAACAAGATCTTATCGGCCATGGCCTGTGGATCCTGCGCCGGGACCAGATACCCCGTCTCCCCATCAACCACAACCTCAGGGTTTCCACCCACACGGGTCGCCACCACAGGTTTTGATGCCGCCATGGCCTCCAGGAGCGTCAGGGATATCCCTTCCGTCAAAGATGCCAAAACGAAAATATCAAACGAATGCATAAGCTCCGGGATATCATCACGGCTACCCAGAAACTTGATCCGCTGATCATTCTGCGCCAAGGCTACAAGTTTACTGCGCTCGCCGCCGTCGCCTGCAATAACCAACTCAGCCTGCGGCACTTGCTGAACCAGGATCTGAAAGGCTTTGATCAACGTTCCAATATCCTTCTCAGGTGCTAACCTGGCTACGATACCAATCCTACAGGAATTAAGGGGACATGTACCTAATTCGCTTTTTGAATTAGGTACGTGTCCCCTTAATTCATGGTACGTGTCCCCGTAATTAAACGCTGTAAGGTCGATCCCATTATGCACAACAGTACTACGCCCCCGTTTAACATGCTCGGTAACCAAAAAAGCCGCCTGTGTCGCCCTTGAAATAAAAACAACCATGTCCGTCAGCATCCATATAAAGGATGGAATAGACTTGCGTTCATTACCATGTCGGGTAGTGATATTCTTGACCCCCGCAAGTCTGGCCGCCAAGGTGCCATGGATCTGAGCACGAGGATTGTGATTATGGACAACATTAGTTTTTTCATGATGGATGATCGAGGCCAGACGCAGGACATTGACTATTGAAAAGCCAGCCGCGCCATTAAGCGAGAGCACAGGCACGTTCATCCGGGCGGCTTGGTCGGCCATGGCGCCGACAGGTGCAACACAGATGATCTTGACTTTATGCCCACGCTGGATCTGGGCGCGCGCCATCTGCAGCAGAAGCCTCTCCGCCCCACCGTAATCCAGATTGTTAATGATGTGAAGAATTATCATTTAACTCTCAGCTTCCCTTTGTTATGCAAGGAAACAAGTATATTCAAAATTCTTTCTGAAGCCTTCCCGTCCCAATACTTCGGGATACGTCCCTTTTTAGCCTTTCCACTCAGGACTTTTTGAGCCTCGCTCACGATCTTCTTCGTCTTAACGCCAACCAAAACATTTGTACCTTCTTTAATGGTGATAGGACGTTCGGTGTTCTCACGAACCGTTAAACACGGAATTTTAAGAACCGTCGTCTCCTCCTGAATCCCACCTGAGTCTGTGACTACCATTTTGGCGCCATTGGTAAGGCACAAGAAATCAAGGTAACCCAAAGGTTCAACAAGCTTAAGACCTTTCATGCCCTGAACCATTGACGTTAATCCGAACAATTCGAAATTCTTCTTTGTCCGCGGATGGATAGGAAAAACGACAGGGATCTTCTCCTGGATAACGTTAATAGCGTTGAGAATATTCGTCAGATTGTGCTTATCATCAACATTCGATGGCCGGTGCAATGTGACCAAAGCATAACCCTTCGGCTGCAAATGCAAGCTTGAAAGGATTTGCGACTTGTTAGCACGTTTCAAATTATGCATCAGCGTATCGATCATGACATTGCCAACAAAGAAAATCCTATTCTTAGCCGCACCTTCTGCCACAAGATGTGCATTCGCCTCGATACATGTTGTAAAAAATACATCCGTTATTCTGTCCGTTAGGATCCGGTTGATCTCTTCGGGCATATCCTTATCAAAACTTCTCAATCCCGCTTCAATATGCGCGATCGGTATCGACAACTTAGCAGCGACCAAAGAACACGCTATCGTGGAATTAACATCACCCACAACGACCAGCACATCGGGCTTATGCTCCAGTAAAACAGGCTCAAAACGCTTCATGATCTCGGCTGTTTGCTGGGCGTGGGAACCAGAGCCTACCTCGAGATTAATATCAGGCATGGGAATATCAAGGTCTTCAAAGAAAGAGGTCGACATTTTCTGGTCGTAATGTTGCCCCGTATGAACAATAACGTGCTTTACAGAAGGACATTTGCGGATCGCATGTGCAAACGGTGCGATCTTCATAAAATTCGGCCTGGCGCCGACAATACTCAGGATCTTCATACAGTGACTCCCAGTTCCTTATAAATACTCAAGTATTTCTGACAGATCGTGAGCCAGTTACGCTCTTCGACAACATATTTCCGCGCAGTCCTTCGCATAGCATCCAACGATGAAAGATGACTTGAAATATATGCTATCTTGTCGACGAGATCATCAACATTCTCTTTTTCAAACAGGAAGCCATTAAAATTATCTGTAACCAATTCTTTAATGCCGCCGACATTACTTCCAAGAACGATCTTTTCCATAGCCATGCTTTCCAAAGGCTTGAGCGGCGTAACTAACTCGGTGATCCTTTTGGATATGCGCGGATAGACAAAGGCGTCGATGATCGAATAGTACCTCTTGATATCCTCGTGCTTGACACGGCCGACAAAAATAACCTTATCCTCTACGCCCAGGTCTTTAGCCATCTTCTTAAGCGTAGCTTCGTGATAACCGCCACCGACAATAAGAAAACGAAGGTCCTTATTACGACTTGTCGCCGTCTTCGCCGCCCGAATAAGAAGATCAAGGCCTTCAAAGACAAAGAACGTCCCAATGTATCCAAAAACAATACAACCCTCGAGGTTTAATTCTTTGGCTAAATTGTGATCTTTCTCTAATGGTTGAAATTCATCAGAATTGACACCATTGGGAATAACATCGATCTTGCTGGCCGGTACACCCCGCCCGATAAGATCATTCTTTAAGCCTTCACAAATGACAGTTACTTTATTGGCTTTATTAATGATGCTTGTTTCCAGCCAGCGCGTCGCCAAATACCTCAGATCTCCCTCTTTAGTCTTCCCCTGATCAACCGCGGCATCTTCCCACAATGCCCTGATCTCATAAAGGAAAGGCAACCGGTACTGTTTGGCTAACTGCGCACCAACAACACCATTCAACGGCGATGAATGCGCATCGATCAGACCTACATTATTATCCCACGCCTTAGCAATGGCGTTTTTAAGCGTAGCAACAGTTTTATACTCTTTAAGTATAGGCAACTTATTAAAGATGTTATTTTGCTTATAGTTCGTCCGTATATAACGCACACCATTGATCAATTCATCGTTTTGTTTATACGAAAAATTAGGGGAACTAAATGCCAGAAGGTCCACCCCTAATCGACTTAACGATTCAGAAATATACCGACTGCGCATACTGTAGCCACTAACCAAGGGCGTTGTCTGATCAAATATCTGTAAAACTTTCATTCCATACTCCTAGTTATAGGCGCCAGTAAATATAACCCATTTAAATCAATCTATGTGTCGCTTGGATCTTTTCAACCATCCCCTTATCAACACCTGCATCCCGCGCAAATTTACGCCATTCAGATACAGCGCCTTTAACTTCCTTACGAATATCCGCCGCTTTACTTATATCAAATTGCTTCGCTGGCATATCGAGATCCTTATCAGTAAAGGCATCGCGCTTGCCATTAACACTCATCTGATGACGATTAGTCCAGGCCCCTGACGGATTATACGCCCAAACAAGATCAAACGCCGGGGATAACCGCCACTTCCCAGCCTTATCCATAAGAAAGGCCACATTGCGGGTATGATCATCCTGATTCCGCGCCATGACATTAAAAAGCATGCGTCGATAAGCCTCTTGCAAGGCATCATGTCCAAGATTGAGCTTTAAAATTACCTGGAATAACTGCTCGTACCCATATTCCCCTGAAGCATTGAAATCATAATGGGCGATCGAGCACAATGACTGCATATGGATCTTTTCATGCTTCTCATCCCGATCAAACCGCTTTGTCATAAAATGCGCCCGTCCACCTTCTTCAAGAAGACGGCACGGCATTATCCGGATCCCTGCTTTATGGGCCATAAGATAATACGCATATTCAATACGCCCAAACCCTGTCGGGTCACCCAAACTACTGTCATTCACACCATCAAATTTCAATATCCACGGTTCAAAACCAACAGGAGCCTTCACCTGTCCGGAACGGATCTCATGCGTCTTGGGATTCCAGGCTAGAACCGCTTTCGCCCGATTACCTCCCGCTGATGTCCCGACACGTATGATCGACTGAAGCGCTTTTTTTCTGCTTGTCGAAATATTAACTTTCAAGCCTTCCCGTGCATGTAAGACCTGATCGACCAGGGCCACAAGTTCTGGCATTTCAATGGGAGCCGCGCTTTCTTTTTTTACTCCCAAAGCAGGTAAAAACTCCAGGGCTCCCATGGCCCTTGTGCCCATATAACACAATCTTTCAACGGGATTGAAATCACTGGCACTTCGACCATGCGTTGACAGCCACAGATCAATAAGCCTGTTACCAAACCGGTCCGGCAATGCATCGGCCAACAACCCGGGAAGACCATGATAAGTGGCCTTCTTCAACTCAGAAAATGAATAAATTACGCTGCGCAAAGGCATGGTCAGTGGCGCCACATTCAAACCCTGCTTGATAAATTCAGGGGCATATTCAAAATCCGCACTCCCGCGCTTTTCATCCCACGCCACCGCGCCCAATAATTTCCCCCAAAGAAATACTTCAGCAACATTAATGCGACGAATACCCGGGCTCATACAGAACCCTCTTTAAGACCGTCTTTCTTTTTGCGACCTGAAGCGTAATGGCGTTGACGTCCTTTTAATTTTGCTAATTCAAGCGGACTAGGGCCAGTGACCGGAAGGATTTGATCCAAAACATCAATACTGCCTAAAGCTCTCAGCGTACGGATAAATCCCTTTATTGAACTATTGGAACCATGCTCAATATTCTGAATTACCTTGCGCGCGACACCGGCTTTATTAACTAAATCGATCTGCGTAATATTCAAAGCCAATCTACGCCGTTGAATTCTTGCACCCAACTCTGCCAGGATCGCCTTATCACTCATTGATTGAAAATCCATACCTCTTTCTCCCTTTATGGTCTAAAGAAAGAATACCACAATAAATCATACGTTGTCAACTGATGTGCACCTAATTAGATGCACATACGATCATAAATATGATATTGGCATCTTATAAGGTGCTAATAATGATTCGGTGTGACTTCTGTAAAAGCTGTTGCGCTAGAAACTTAAATCTAAGGTGTCCCTACAACTGACAGATGAAGCGAGGAGCTCAGGCATGCGCCAATTGGCGATCAGAAACACGCGCAAATTTTAGCAAGGCATCAACCGAAAGATCTTCATCGATCAGCGGCCAATGAATACCATAACCAGAAGGCGATATTTCAAAACATGTACGCTCTTTTAACGTCGCACGTGCAAGAAGTGCCGACACTCTGCTTAGCGTTACTTGATAAAAAACATTATCAACGACCAACGACATATGTCCATTATCAAAAGACACATCTTTAATACTATGGTGTTTTTTCATATCAACGCCCACCTTGTAATTCATTCCACTTGTTTATAATATAATCAAAATGCTCGAAAACTATCTTTCGGATCTCGCGCACATCCTTGACCTTAAGCCCATATGAATAGGCCTCAGTTATATCAAACGTTTTCGGACTGATCCAGAATTTACATTCCATGTCAGCCTTGCGCGCATGAACATGCATCGGCTCATGCGATTCATTTGAATAAAAAAACAACCTCCAACCAGCTATTTCTAATATTGTCGGCATAAAATAATTATAACACATTTACTAAATTCGAGTTTCACCACCTTCGTAGGGTTATAGGCGCCAGTAAAGATAACCCAACTTACCTGCTTCTTTTCTGTCGAACATCCCTTTCACATCGATCAACACAGGGGTCTGATCCTTATACATACGCTTTAAAGATGCAAGATCCATGGCTTTGAAGGCATCATGCGGCACTGCAAAAATAAGAAGGTCCATATCCCTGACATCTTCAGCGACAGTAAGCCTGATGCCATATTCATGCAGGAGATCATCTTTTTCCGCCACAGGATCTACCACACTGATCTCGACGCCGTACTCCTCAAGTTCTTTGATAATATCGACTACCTTTGTATTACGCACATCCGGACAGTTTTCCTTGAAAGTAACGCCAAATACCGCGGCTTTGGCGCCCTTGATCAGCTTGCCGGCTTTGACCATTTTCTTAACGCTGTTCTCGGCAATATATTTACCCATATCGTCATTGATCTTGCGCCCGGCCAGAATGACCTGGGAGTGATAACCCAGCTCTTCAGCCTTGCTGGTCAAGTAATACGGGTCAACCCCGATGCAATGCCCGCCCACCAAGCCCGGTGTAAATTTAAGGAAATTCCATTTTGTTCCCGCCGCTTCAAGAACAGCTTTTGTATCGATCCCCATCTTATTAAAAATAATAGAAAGCTCGTTCATAAAGGCAATATTGATATCGCGCTGGGAATTCTCGATGACCTTGGCGGCTTCAGCGACTTTGATGCTTCCAGCCCGGTGAACGCCCGCCTTGACGATCATTTCATAAACGCGTGCAATGTTCTCAAGAGTCTCTTCATCCATGCCTGAGACGATCTTGATAATAGTCTCAAGCCTGTGAACAAGGTCGCCCGGGTTAATTCTTTCCGGTGAGTAACCGACCTTGAAATCAACGCCGCACTTAAGGCCCGACTCCTTTTCAAGTATCGGAACACAAATGTCCTCTGTAACACCCGGGTATACGGTTGATTCAAATACAACAATGGATCCCGCCACAAGATTTCTGCCTATGGTCTGACTGGCCCCCTTGATCGGGCGAAGATCAGGCGTTTTATCCGAATTAACCGGCGTGGGGACTGCCACAATGAAGAATTTACAGAGCCTCAGGTCTTTCTCTTCCCATGTAAACAAGGCCGTAGAGCTTTTAAGTACGGCATCGCCAACCTCTTTGGTGACATCAATACCAGACTTGTATTTGCTTACTTTCACCTGCGAAATATCAAAACCAACAACATCCGCCACTCTGGAAAAAGCTATGGCCAGGGGCATGCCCACATAACCAAGGCCAATGACCGCGATCTTTTCTTCTTTGTTCTTTATTTTTTCAGAAAGGTTTTTCATTTTAATATCTCAGTTTAATTCTTCCGTAGGGGCGGGCCTTGTGTCCGCCCGATTGAATTAAGTGTGTGTCCCTACAACTGTCTAAAGCCTGAAGTCACGATGATCAAACGAACGCTGAAGAGGTTGTTTGGGAGGGTGTAAAAGGAACATGCTTTCACAAAAGATACAATATTCTTCAAGCGACGGACGGCGAGCCTCCTGCAGTGCACGCGCCCGACGAAAACTATCACGGCGTGAACAACTACGGGCATCCGCCAGCATTTCCTCTTTGTCCTGTTTAGTGAGCATGCCCGATCCTTTGCAACAACTTATCCAATTCCGGCGTCATTGTGAATGCCAGAAAATATTCCCTGATCAAGGCCATATCCAGTGTCGCGGTATGAGCTCTCAGCAACCATTCTATATCTGCTATATCACGCGCATACCGCTCGGGATCATTGGCGATCGCCTGCACTTTAAGCCCGATTATACCTTCAGGCGCAACCACCGGAATACCGTCAACTCCGGTCACGGCATGCTTGAGCATATCAAGTGTATACTTACGACGGGCCCAAATAGCATCGACCCCACCGATCAATTGCCATGGTGCCGCAAGATTAAGGACATTCTCATCTTCAAAGATCACCTTATACCCCATCGCCTGCAGGATATCTTTAAACTTACCGCCATCCTCAGCATTAACAAGGAAATCTATATCTCCGGTAGCGCGCGTATAACCAGCGGCATGAAGAGCAAACCCGCCGATCAAAGCGTAGCGCACGCCGGCAGCAGAAAATTTTTCAGATATGTGGTGAAGAAGCCCGCTTAAGTCAGCCATAACTTTTTAATTATAACATACCTAATCTAGTGTCCGCCCGATTACAAGTAAACCTAATGTGTCCCGGTATTTTCTACAATCTTTTCACGACGGTATTTTTTTCAAACACTCCACGTAAAATGCTACGTAAACTAGGTTCAACGTATGCTGCGATTAACCCGCTGATAGCAACAACGATCAAGATCGGAATAATCGGCAATAAAAACTTAGGTAGTGTTGGGATAAATTTGCCTAATTTAATGATGAGAGATATCATCATGTTTTCGTGAACAAGGTACAAAGGATAACTAATAAACCCAATGAATACTAGATACTTTGAACTCAAAACTGACTGCAAACGTTCGCTCATAATTACAGCCATAAAAATTAAAGAAATAATGCTCGCCGATATTTTGGCATCTACTCCCATTTTCGGAAGAAATGCTGCACTCAGTAACGACATAAACAACCCCATACACAACCATTTATTCTTTCTTGATTTAAAATAAAGGTAATACATTGCCCCTGAGGCAAACCAGCCCATATATTGAGGTGCAAAGCGCCAGACAAAAGGGGCGTTAATAATATACAGACTAAACAAACCAATAAGAGCAGCAATCGCCGCATCAACACCAAAAGTAAAATAAATAATGCCAAATATGAAGTAAAATTGAACTTCAATAAACAAAGTCCAAAAGACACCCTCAAGCACACCCCAATGGGAATGAAAAGTTCGAGTAAAAAAATCTGTGTCTATGAACGTTAGCCCTGGCAAGAGATCCCTTAATTCTGGGATACCATCAGGGCGTTCCACAAACAGCAAACGTGCCGTAGAGAAAACCAGCATAGAAACAATAAACATTGCAGGGAAAAGCCTAAGCCATCGACGATATATAAACTGAAATAAATTTGTACACTTCTCAAGTGTCATGAGGATCACAAACCCTGAAATCATAAAGAACAACTCCACACCTAGCCATCCATATTTAATAAACATAATCTCGCTATATTGATTTCCATACGGGACAGAATTTGGCCAGCGAGCATAAGCATGATAAAAGATTACCATCAAGATAGCCACCCCTCTAAGACCATCCATATATGACAACCTGCTCAAATCTTTATTCATAACTTTCTTTCGATTAACTTAAAACAATTAATGCCATCAGTATGTTCCTGCTTAACGCTTCCCCGGCCTTCATAGAGACGGACCTTATGTTCGCCAGCGATGTGATATGAACTATGAAGCTATTCAAGAACATTTGATGGAACATAATTTTTAATATATATATTTTCAAATGTATCTCTGCTCTCATTTTGAATAACATTAATCTGATGAATAACTTCCTCAGTAGTAATTAGAGACATTCTTTGCGTCATATCACCCTCAGCATGATAAATAACTGAACATAAATTCGACCAAGGACAACAAGTATGAGGATCATCAAATCCGAATAAAACTATTCCAGGAACATCATATGCTGCTGCGATATGCATCGGTCCACTATCAAGACCAATGCAAAACTTTGAAAGCTTAATTAATGAAAATAGGGCATTCATATCAGTTTTTCCAGCCAAATTAATAACTGGCGACTTAGTATTTAATCTAATTTCTTCAACATAATTATAATCAGACGATCCACCACACAATAGAATTTCTAAACCGTAATTAGAATTAATATAGTCGCAGACATTAGCCCAGTGCTCCACACTCCATCTTTTTACAACATCATGGGCACATGGATGAATGGTAACAATTTCTTTAGAAAGGCTTAGGCCGAGATCTTGCTTAATATTAGTCACTTTTTGATCATGACTTTCAGGAAGAAGTAATAGCGGCCGAGGACATTGATAACTATTAATTCTTAGTCTACTTAACAACTGCATAATTCTTCCCGGCCTACTTAACGCGGGTTCTTGAACTCTAGCGAAAGAAAACTTGAAGTATTTACTTAAAATCCTTTTAACCAAGAATTCTCCATAGAAGGCATCTATGTCAAGATAATAGAAAGGATTCCTTAGAGTAATTGCTAGGTCATTGACCATTGACCCTCTTAAAACAAGAATAAAGCCCCATTCTCTTTTGAAGTAATATTCGATAATAATACTTACTTTCTTTAAGAATGGAGTCTTTAGTGGACTGCGATTAAATTGATTACTATCGTATATAATCAATTCATCAATATTTGGTATTTTCTGATATACAGCCTTAGCCCATGATCCACACATAACTGTGATATGTGCATTTGGAAAATTATTTCTCAGAATTTCAAAGGCTGGACTCGTTAATACGGCATCTCCTATGTAATCTAACGCAACTACTAAAATTGTTTTTGGCTTCGATGATTCAATGAGTTTATTATTCCTACTCAAAACTATTGAAGTAAGATATTTACAAATTAGAAAGAATGTTTTACGAAAATAAAGTGGTTTCATTTAAGTGTAAATGTTCCATTTTGAATATTTCTAAAGTGCTTCTTCCCATTCAAAATACCAGCAGTTTTAGCCCAATGCATGATTACATCAAGAGCAGTGATCTGAATCTCACGAAATTTCTCTTTCTTAAGAAGTAATAATGCAAACTTCTTAATAATGACGATGACCGCTACAAGAGTTCTGTTGAGCGATTGGGCGATCCTTGTTAAAGGATCGATCCTCTTTGACTTATTCCTTACACCCCAAATATAAGAACCTACGCCAAAATAAAACTCCCTTTTAATTAACGCCTCCAATGATGGTCTTTCCTTATGAAAACAAAAGGATCTTGGCTCATACTTGATCAATTTGCCCGTATCTAAGACCTTGAGCGCCAGATCTAAATCCTCAGTAGTTAACAGTGCCTCATCAAAGCCACCAAGTGAGTCAAAAAATGCTTTCTTGATCGCAAAACTACCCCCACCAAAGAAATCAACATACTGTATGCCTTTACGTGTATCCACCTCACGCGACATATAATCAGCAACAAGCGTTTCTGTCGATCTTGCGGGAATGCAATTGCTAGCGATAGCGCCGTAGTCATCGTTATTTATTTCTTCCAGTAAAAACTTTAAATAATCTTTATCCATGATCTGATCAGCATCGAAGAAAGCAAGGACATCCCCTTTAGCATGGCGAGCCCCAGAGTTACGAGTTGGTGAGCATCCTTGTAACTCGACCTGATGGTAAACTTTTACCTCCTTAAATAATTGTGCGATCGCGACGCTTGTATCGGTCGATTTATTATCGACAACGATAATTTCATAACGATCTTTCGGATAATCTTGATCAAGAACGCTTTGAAGGCATTCACGGAGAATACGACCTGCGTTATATACTGGAATAATTACACTAACAAACATGATTCCCCTTGATTGAACAATACTTATTTAACGCACACAGCCTTAAAGTGGCTAGCAGTAAATAAATAAAAATCTTAAGCTGAAACAAATTGAGTTTAAGCGACCTCGCAGCCTCGCGCACACATACAAGATATTCACCTGTTCGATAACTACCCCAAACAGCATCAAAATATAACTCAAGTATGCGTGACTTAACTTCCTTGCGAATCTCTTTCGGAATAATGTCCCAGTTCAGCTCAATCGCATGAGCTTCGCCATATGCATGACGCATATTACGTTGCATTCCATCCCCAGACATACCCTCTATATTAATTCGATACTTGGCTAACGCCTTGTTCAAATAACAAAAATCATTACCTTTCGAGCAGCGTAGCCAAAATTCGTAATCTTCACACATTCTCAAGCTTTCATTAAACAATCCCGCTTGCTCTGCCAAATTCTTCTTAAAAAAGATGGTTGGTGTATTTATACAACAACCAAACAAAAGCAGATCTTGAAAAATATTTGCTCTGACACATGCGCCACTATTATAACTAAGACCACGAATTTGCTTTTTGAACCCCATAAGAGGTGTTAATTGGTTTGTTATAGACATCATTTCTTTTATTAAT
The DNA here is from genome assembly GCA_002753465.1 of Candidatus Omnitrophota bacterium. GTDB lineage: Bacteria > Omnitrophota > Gorgyraeia > Zapsychrales > Fredricksoniimonadaceae > Fredricksoniimonas. The sequence goes on along the minus strand of PEAF01000010.1, from coordinate 509 downwards.
CCATTGTCATTAAAAGAATTGTAGTCAGAAAAAATGAAGCCAACATCTGGTGTCGACACTACAACCCGCATTTGCTCCTCTAACTTGTTAGGATACCACTCATCATCCGCATCCAATAAAGCGACCCACTCCCCCCTTGATGCTCTAATTCCGGCATTCCTTGCGCCTGGAAGCCCCCTGTTTTCCTGATAAATATAGGTAATTCTTCCCGAGAAAGAAGAAAGGACATCCTTTGTGTTATCCGTAGACCCGTCATCAATAACAATAATTTCATAATCAGTGAAAGTTTGCGCCAGCACAGAATCAACTGCATTGGTAACAAACTTCGCGCAATTAAAAGAAGGAATAATGACACTTACAATTGGCATATATTTATAGAAATTTGTTCCTATATTTAATTAAAGATAAAAAACTTCTTCTTAATGAATTTAATCCGATAAGAATTTTAAGCAAACATCGATATTTATTGTTTGAAATCTCTTCTTTGTTGCCAGGATGCTCTAAGAACT
>PEAF01000065.1 GCA_002753465.1 Candidatus Omnitrophota bacterium | reverse complement strand
CGGGTTACCCCAGCAAAAATTATCCAGGATCGCGATCGTCGACAGATCGCCTCCGACAGCTACGATCTGACGGATGGCTTCATCAATGACACTGCCGGCCATCCAGTAAGGATCAATGAGCCCAAAGCGCGGATTGATACCGTTGGATACCGCAATACCCCTATTGCTGCCCAGACGCGGCCGCACAACGCTCGCATCCGACGGGCCATCGCACATAGGACCTACCAGCGGTTTAATAACACTGCCGCCCTGCACTTCGTGATCATAGCGACGAATGATCGCTTCTTTGGAGCAGACATTATAATCAGAAAGCACTTCGCGAAGTTTATGCGAAAGGTCAGCAGGACATTTAAACTTGGGCTCTTTATGCTTCGGTGCTGCCCAAGTGGCCTTCTTGGCGATCTTGGGGATGCCGCCATGCATGAAGGCCATATCAAGATCACAAACTTGAACACCATGATGAAAAAGCTCTAGGCGCCCGGTACCGGGATACGTACCCAGGACCGCCAGCTCAACATTCTCAGCAGCAAAGATCTCCTGCATACGCTTAATCTTCGATGGTGGTACGGCAAAGACCATGCGTTCCTGCGACTCGCTAATCCAGATCTCTGTATAATTCAGCCCCTGATACTTAAGCGGCACTTTATCCAGATCAACGCGAGCACCCAGTGTTTCACCCATCTCACCGATGGCGCTCGAAAGTCCGCCCGCGCCGCAATCGGTCACATAACTGTATAATCCTTCGTCACGGGCCTGAACTAGGACATCGAGTACTTTCTTCTCTTCGATCGGATTGCCGATCTGCACAGCGCCCGATGAAACAACCTCGGACTCATGCGTCAACTCCCCTGACGAGAACGTAGCACCGTGAATGCCGTCGCGCCCCGTGCGGCCGCCCGCCACGACAATAAGATCGCCTTTTAGCGCCGTCTTTTTATCCATCCCCTTGGGCAAAAGTCCGATAGTACCGCAAAAAACAAGAGGATTGCCCACATAATGATCATGGAAGCATAGCGCGCCATTGATCGTGGGGATGCCCATTTTATTACCGTAATCGCGCACACCGCTGACAACACCCTTCATCACACGTTTAGGATGCAAAGCACCCGCCGGCAATTTATCCGCTGCAAAATCAGGCGGCGCAAAACAGAATACATCCGTATTACACACCGGTTTGGCCCCGAGGCCTGTCCCAAGAATGTCACGGATAACACCACCAACACCGGTATTGGAACCGCCGAAAGGCTCCAGCGCCGAGGGATGATTATGCGTTTCCGCCTTAAAGCAAATATCGTATTTATCATCGAACTTGACCACGCCGGCATTATCATGGAACACGGACACGCACCATGATTTATTCAGCGTCGTGGTTGCCTTAACAATGGTGTTCTTTAAAAGATTATTGATAAGCTCGGTCTTGGTGCGGCCCTTTTCCTTGACCGTATAGCTGATATTGCCGCGGAACGTTTTATGATGGCAATGCTCGCTCCAGGTCTGAGCAATGGTCTCCAGCTCAATGTCCGTCGGCGAACGGCCGGCTTTTTCGAAATGCGCCTGAATAGTCTTCATTTCATTGACATTCAAATACAGCTGCCCCTTCTTGGAAAGAGCCTCGAGCTGGCCTACGGATAATCCCTTAAGTGGCACCGCGACGGCCTCTGTCTTGGCCTTGTCCCGTCCGTCGAGCACAACCGGCTTGAACGCAGCGGCAGGATCCTTAACAGCATGCTGCACCAGCTTATTCATCAGCGCCTTATCCTTGATAATTTCAAGCTGTTTGTCGGTCAAATGCCCTTCGATCACATACTGCCTTGATGTACGCACCGCCTTAGCGCCCGTAATACCCAGATCCCGGATCCCCTTGATGGTCGATGCTTCAACCGGGTCCATCACACCGATATTGTACGCGATCTCAACCACATGGCTATCCCGTGCACCTGCGAAAACGTCCTTGAACGGCTTATCCGCCAAACGATACTCCTGAACAACGCCGTCAACAAGAAGTTCGCGCGCGATACAGTCAGCCGCCTTGGCATCAAGGTCTCCTTCAACGAGAAAAACCTGCACCACACGCACATCCGTAGCCGCACTCACGCCCAGGTCAGCAATGTCACGCAGAACACTGTTGCCCATGGCATCAAAGACGCCGTCTTTATCTTTTATTTCAATTCGCCAGATCATATGTCCTTAACTCTTTAACGATCACCGGGAGGCCGGTCAAAAACAAAAAGAAAGGCCGGACTTTTTCAAGACGACCTTTCCCTGTTCCAAACTCTCCCGGAATTAATCTAGATTATTTACCTGAAACTCTCTTGAGAACTTCCTGATACCCTTCCTTGATGTTACCCAGATCGTTGCGAAAACGATCCTTATCAAGGCGGACACCTGTGCCCACTTCCCACAAACGGCACGTATCCGGGGAAACCTCATCCGCCAAAAGGATATCGCCTTTATAACGGCCGAACTCGAGTTTGAAATCAATGAGCTCGATCTTGAGCGCCAAAAAGAACTTCGTCATCAGCTCATTGACCTTGAACGTGATCTCCTTGATCTTCTCAACCTCTTTATCCGTGGCAATGCCCAGCGCGCGGATATGATAATCATTGATCAGAGGATCATTGAACTTATCCTCTTTGTAGCAGAATTCAAGGATGGGACATACCAGGGTCTTGCCTTCCTCGACGCCGTAATTACGGCACAAGGAACCCGCCGCGCGATTGCGGATGATGACCTCGATCTTGACGATCTCGACCTTTTTGACCAGCATCTCACGGTCAGAAAGTTTCTTCACAAAATGCGTCGGAACGCCGTTGGCAGACAGAAACTCAAAAACCTTCGAGGAGATCCCGTTGTTCATGATCCCCTTTTCATCGACAATACCCTTTTTCTTACCGTTGCCGGCCGTGGCCTCGTCTTTGAAATACTGGATGACAAGGTCTTTGTCATCGGTCGCATAAAGGATCTTGGCTTTACCTTCGTAAAGTTTATCGCGCTTTTCCATTACTTGATCCCTACTTTCTTGAAAATCAGATCACGGTGCTTGATGTAATACTTGATGTCAAAACAGGCGTTGATCTCATCCTGTGACATATGCTTGCGCACGCGACGGTCACGCGAGAGAACATCCTTGAAATCCGATGTTTCCTGCCAGACCTGCATGGCGCAGCTTTGAATGATCTCGTAGGCATCCGAACGCGTCAGTCCCTTTTTCATCAGCTCAAGCAGACAGCGCTGGGAATAAATAAGGCCGCGCGTTTTCTGCAGGGACTCGATCATGTTCTTCGGATAAACCAAAAGCCCTTCAACCAGCGGAATGAACTTGTTAAGCATGTAATCCAAGGCGATCGTGCTATCCGGGAGAATAACGCGCTCCGCTGAAGAATGACTGATATCACGCTCATGCCACAGTTCGATATTATCCATACCCACCGACGCATTGGCCTTAAGGATACGTGCTAACCCGCAAATGCGTTCACAGGTCACAGGATTACGCTTGTGCGGCATGGCGGATGAACCGATCTGTCCCTTGAAGAAAGGCTCTTCGACTTCCAGCACTTCCGTTTTCTGAAGCAGGCGGATCTCGGTAGCGAACTTGCTTAACGAGGCCCCCACGAGCGCCAGAACGTTCAGGAAATGCGCATGATGATCGCGCTGAATGACCTGCGTCGCGATGTTGGCCGGCTTTAATTTCAATTTCTCGCAAACATACTCTTCAACATGCGGGTCGATATTGGCATAGGTACCCACAGCACCGGAAAGTTTACCGATGCGCATATCCTCAGCCGCGGCCTCCAAACGCACCAGATTACGGCTCATCTCGTCATACCAGATCGCCAGCTTAAGCCCGAACGTCATGGGTTCCGCGTGCACGCCGTGCGTACGCGCGATGCAAACAGTGTCCTTGTACTTCTTGGCCTTGACCTTCAAAACGCCCAGAAGTTTCTTGATATCGCCGATAATGATCTCGCTCGCCTCAACACACTGGACGGAAAGCGCGGTGTCCAAAAGATCAGACGACGTCATGCCGATATGCAGATACTGCGCTTCCGGCCCGAGATTCTGGCCGACATTCTGAATGAACGCCACAACATCATGACGGGTACGCTCTTCAATGCGCTTGACCTCATCAAGGTCAAATTTCGCATTCTTTTTAATTTTCTCCAACGCCGGCTTCGGGATCTTGCCGAGACTGGCCATGGCTTCGCACGCAAGAATCTCGATCTGAAGCATGATCTCAAGCTTGCGCTGCTCAGACCAGATGCGTCCCATTTTGGAAAGTGTATACCTGTCGATCATGATATTTCTCCTTTGAAAAATTTAACCAAGCTCCCCGGCATTTCCTTATATAAATGAAAATGAGGAGGCTCTAATATAACAAACAACCCCCTCAAAATCAAACAAATTCTAGTGGAAATTACACAAGTCTATGCAGCCCAACGACTTACTTTCCGGTGTCAGGTGTCTGCGGTTGCTTTAAACTCTCGGGTAAATTGGCATCCAGATATTTCATACTCACATCAACCGAATCTTTCATCAGCAGCGGCAAACTTTGAACAAGCTTCCTGCCTTCAGCCGATGTGTAAAAACGGATGTACGCCTTAAGATCCGCTTCTGAGAAATGTTTGTCATAGATGGGCAGAAGCTTCTCAACGATATCATCCACTCTGACCGCCGTGCGAAATGCCTGAGCCTGCTCCGGCTTCAGCGTCCCGGTCATTTGATCGAAATTAGCCTGCATATTTTCTTTAACACCATAGATCGCCACAAACTTGCGGATCAACTGATCCTTGGACATGCCCTCAAGACCATCGGCCGCGGCCGCAACAACCGGCGAAGGATTTGTTTTAACTTCAGAAGCCGGCGCCGTTTTAACGACCGGCACAGGAACCTCTGCGGATGGCGGCGGTACAACAACAGCCACCGCATCAGGCGCCTGAGCGCCCTGAGCCGCAGCCACCGATTCAACCTCATCCGAATAATCCCTCCGCGTACCGCCACCAATATCCACCTTGATACCTTCAGCCGTCTGTTCGATCACCTTGCCTTCAACTGTCGTGCCATTTTTCAATTTTATCGTATCAGCCTGCGCCGCGCCGACAGCCGCGAACACCACCATGAACAGCGCCAAAAGTATATGCATGAGAACCCCCGATTGTGGATTAATGCTTAAGAATATACACCGATTGTAAAAACTTTCCAGCGAACGTCAATCAAATTCATACTTGGAGTGTTCAAGCCTTCATGCTACCATAACCGACATGTTGGATAAATTACGCCAGAAAATAGACCAAAGCCTGTGCTCCTTTCTCACCCGCGTCGAGAAAGACTATTCATTGCATCTAGTGGACCCGATCCTTTATAAAAGCATCCGTGAATTCTCCCTGCGGGAAGGTAAACGGATCAGGCCGCTGTTGCTGATCCTGAGCTATCAGGGCTATCTCCCCCAGGGCAAGCGCACGCCGCCTTCGCTGTATCACGCCTCCACATGCATCGAATTCCTGCATAATTTCATGCTGATACACGACGACATCATTGACTGCTCCGACCTGCGCCGCGGTAAGCCGACCATGCACAGGCTGCTCGCGTCTACAACGCCGTGTGCCAATCCTGATAAACTGGGAACAGACCTGGCCATCATCGCCGGCGACATCGTCTATGCCCTGGCCATCGATGCCTTTTTGTCCATCAAAGAAGACCCTGCCCGGAAAGAACGTGCCCTTAAATATTTCATTCAAACCGCAGCTTTTACGGCAATGGGTGAATTTGTGGATACGGTCAACGGCGTCGACCAGCTTAAGAATGTATCGGAAAAAGATGTGTACCTGAATTATTCGCTCAAGACCGCGCGCTACACCTTCGATTGCCCCCTGGTCACCGGTGCGATCCTGGCCGGAGCGCCCGAGCGCGAGATCAAGCGCCTGGGGGAATTCGGACTGCATATCGGCCAGGCTTTTCAGATCCAGGACGATGTGATCGGCATCTTCGAAACAGAAAAATCAATCGGCAAATCGATCCTGAGCGATCTTGAAGAACAGAAAAAAACGCTGCTCACCGTCCATGCGTTCCAAACGCTTTCCGGTAAACAGCGCGCTGCATTCATGAAGATCTTTACCAAGCCGCATAAAACCATCGCCGATCTCGATGCGGTCAAAAAGATACTGGTCGACTCCGGATCACTGACCTACGCCCTAAAAGCCATTCAAACGCGTATCCATAAAGCCGATGCCATTTTGTGTCATTTACATCTGAAGCCGAAATACCGGCAGATGATCGGCACATCACTCTTTAAATTCTTCCAGCAAGCCCAGACCGTTGCTGACAGTAACAACATCCCGATAAAAATAAAATAACAGGTACAAGAACTTCCCCGTACCTGCCGCTTCTATTTTGACATCCACTGGCCGGCGACACTTTGGATCTTTTCTCCGGCATCAGCTTTATCGCGCTGAACACCCGCAAAGACAGCTTCTACCGTCGCCAATGTCCCTGATCCCAGTTCATTCTGCTCAACGATGGTTTGATAAATAGCCCTGCGGTCCGCATTTTCGGCGTTGACCAGCGCTTTATCGGCCGCACTCCCACCCAAAGCCTCGACATACCCGCGATTATTCTCACCGGCAATGCCCTGCGCTTTTAACTGCTTCAAAGAACTGAACCGCTCTTTACGGCCCTCCAGCGCGGCTTTGACCTGAGGTGTCATGGTCTTGATATCATAGGCCGCATACGCCAGCGTGCCCGCTCCCAGGACCACCATCATCAATACTGCCATAAGAAACTTTTTCATACATCCTCCGTTATTTTCTTTGTCCGCCGCTGATCATATCCTCGATGCTCGATGCGGTCTTTTCCAAACCCTTGATATCGATGGTAATGTGCGCATTGATCGTGATCGGCCGATTGGGATCCCCGATCGCCTTAACGGTACACCCCCCGGATATCATGGCGGCCATAAAGACCAGCCCCAACATTTTACATTTATTCATCCTGCCTCCTGTCATTGAACAAATTTCTGCCAGTAACCCACTAACGACGCAATGGTGCCGTCGGTATTGATCTCATGTGTCAAATTAAGCTCCAGATTAACCTCGCGGCTTCTTAAGTGCAATTCACCCGCGAATCGCCCCTGCTGACCACCCTTGATCGTGAAAGAGAAAAGCTCCATCCCGAGTTTCCCACCGCTGTTGATAAGCGCATCCAGACGTTTCTTCTCGCGGGATGCCGGCAAATACTGTGTTAATGCCGCGAGAAGGGATGCACTGATATTCCCGCCCGATGGCATCACCAACGAGGCATCAAGGACCTGCAGCGCATGCACATCACCTCCAACGCTGACCGTTCCGGTCACCGTGCCATCCAGTTGCTGGGTGATCCCAGGATTGACATCAGCCAGTTTAGCAACATTGAGCCCTTCTGTGAATATTTCACCGGTATATTTCAAAGGCGGTGTATCGATACGGACCATAAGCTTGCCGGTCAAATGCCCGTCATACGCATTGAAACTCAAGGCACGGACCTCAAGACCGGTCCGATTCAAGATAAGAAACGCTGAAATATCACCGGCCTGCCATTTATCCCAGCGGCATTGAACGGCACCAACGGGTCCACTGGCGCCCTGGGGCACGACCGTAAATTGCGCCGTAAGATCATCGACGGCGCCTGTATCATAACTCACCTTAGCGTGTTCGACGCCCACCAGAAAACGCCTGTCGACACCCAGCCACTGCTGTAAGCCGGAAACATCAAGCTCCGGCGTTTCAAACGTCAATTCTTTACCCTCAAACTGCAACACAAGCCTGACATTACGGAACTGAAAATGCCCCGGTAAAGAAAACTGCTGACTTTTGATAACGACCGTCTTAACAACAACCCCCGGGCGGGCCGCCAACATGCGGCGCAAGATAACCGTCGAAAACCACGGTGTTTGCAGGATGCTGGTCACAGAGGCCGCCAACATGGCGATCAATATCAGAACGATCCAGTATTTTTTAAACATGGCTTCTTTCACAAAAGTTTGACCGCGATGGCATCCAGAACCAACCGGCCCGCATCCGTGGTACGGACCCGTGAACCTTCTTGGATCAACAACCCCTCACGCGCCATGCATCCGATCTCATCCAGCATTCTTCTGTCAAACCGTACCTTGAACTTTTTCTCGAGAGCATCAATATCAACGCCGGCATTCATGCGCAAACCGAACAACAGGCACTCCGTCATTTTAGCCGTGGGGGCTAATTTCTCCCGACCTGCTACAGCACTCCCGCCTTCCCTGATCCTCTGCATGTAGCTCGGGAATGTGTCCACGTTCCAATACCGCTGCCCATCCACGTGCCCGTGCGCGCCGACTCCCAAACCGATATACTCACCGCCTTGCCAGTAATTCATATTATGTTTCGAGGCAAAACCGGGTCGGGAAAAGTTACTTACCTCGTATTGTTCCAACCCCGCTTCTTTCAGGCGCGCCATAACTCGATTGTAAAATGCAGCCTGGGTGTCATCTGACATCTTCACGCCGCGTACCGCAAAAAGACTTTTATCCTCAACTGTAAGCGCGTAGATCGAAACATGCTCGCTCTTGAGTGACAGTGCCGCATCGATATCCGCATCAAGCTCGCCCATCGTCTGGCCCGGGAAACCAAACATCAGATCAATACTGATATTATCAAAACCAGCCTGCCTTAACACCTGAAAAGCAGAAATTCCTTCCGGCACGCTATGGCCTCGTCCCAAGTATGATAAAAACTTTGGCTGAAAAGATTGCAACCCTAAACTGGCGCGATTGAATCCAGAAGAACGGACATGCATCGCTTTGGATAAAAGAACGCTTTCCGGATTAAACTCAAACGTGCGCTCACTCACGTCAATGGAAAAATTATGCTTAAGGCCATCCGATAACACCCCGATCGCTGCCTCGTCCAGCACGGATGGCGTTCCGCCGCCGAGATAAACATGAGAGATCTTGCGCCCTTCATATAACAGGGCCTCACTTAAAAGCGCCTGAACGTACTCCATGCCGCGAGGCAACTGCCCTACAACGACAGGGAATGAACAATACGGGCACTTTTTAGAACAAAATGGGATATGAATATAAAGCGATGTTTTCATATGAATTAATTTATTAAATTGATTTTTCGACATTTCAACTTAACACCAAACATTACTAAAAAACAATAAAAATATCTTCCGTCGGAA
>PEAF01000064.1 GCA_002753465.1 Candidatus Omnitrophota bacterium | reverse complement strand
GGGCTTTGAGATCGATCTTATCCCACCAGCGCTTTTTGACCGGCGTTAACTCACCCAGCTCGCTGGGAAATAATTTTTTGACGGAATCCGATATCAAACTCATTTTTTAGGCCCCCCCCCGCGCTTCTTGCCTTTTTCCATATCCATGGCCTTCTTGAAACAGACAATGGCGTCCTTGTGATTTCCCGTGGTCTCATACAGAAACCCCAGCGCCTGATAATAAACCGCTTCACGTGGCTCGAGGTCGATGGCCTTTTTATAAAACTTCTTGGCCTCTTCGATCTGCTCGGTCTTCTCGTAGCACGTACCCAAATGATAGAAAATATCACCGTGATCCGGATTCACTTCAGCGGCCTTGTTCAGATAACCAATAGCCTCGGCGTATTCTTCGAGTGTTAACAGGCAGTCACCGATCTCGGCAACAACATTCTGATCCTCACTCTCAAGTACCTCGGCCTTCCTTAAGAATTCCAAAGCCTCTTTATAATCATCGAGGTTCTTGTGGCACATGGCGATCATATAAAGGACATCGGCATCATCCGCCTCGACACTATCAATGAACTCGATGAAATTATCACGGGCCTTCTCGTAATCGCCTTTTTCAAAATATTTATAACCCTGCTCTTTAAGGAAGTTCACCTTGGTCGATTCAGGGGCGACGAAAACGCTTGTATAGGCATTGGTCAGGCCATTGATGATACGCTCAGCGGTCGACATAGACACATGCGCCGCGATCTTGAGCTTTTCATTGATCGAAGGGCCACGCTCTTCGTCCTTGACCTTCTTGGCGCGGGCATGCTTGCGGACTTTCTTGGCCACAATATCTTCAGCATCATCAGCCTCGGGTACGCCCGCTGAAGAAGATGTCTTCTTCTCTATGTTTTCCTGAACCTTGTGTTTCTTAAGCTCGTCCATACTTCCTCCCGTACTATTTTATTTATATCTAATCAGGGCGGACACAAGGTCCGCCCCTACGTGTTATTTCTTAACGGGTACGACCAGATTCTCTTTACATGTAAAGGAAATAGTCACTTCTTTGATCTGCACAAAACGGCGCATCAAGGCCTGCCGTACTTCACGCGCAATGAAATGGCCTTCTTTCACGGTCCTTTTCGGATCAATGATGATCTCCATATCGATCCACGCCTGCTGGCCAACACGACGGGCGTGCACATAATTAACGCCCCTGACCTCGCGGTACTGCAGCACTTCCTCTTCGATGAGCTTTTCCCTTTCGCCAGGCAGCGATTCATCGATCAGGTTCTTATACGACTGAAGTCCCAACGTGACCGCTGAGTGCGCGATCATAAGACCGACAAAAATAGCGGCCAGCGCATCAACGATCGGGAACCCGACATTCGCCGCAAAAACCCCGACAAGCACCGCAATGCTGGAGAGCATGTCCGAACGGTTCTCCTGGGCATTCGCGATCATGGCCGGTGAATTAAGTTTCTTGCCAGCACAAAAACCATAAGAAGATAAAATAAAATTCGCCAGGATCGCCACCGCTGCCGCAAAGAACGCCGCCATATGCGGCGGATGAATAACGCCGCTCAAGATGACCGCAACGGCATCGATGAAGATCATCATGGCAATGCAAAAGAGCAGGATATACGCAAAAACAGCCCCCAGGAATTCAGCCTTGCCCAGCCCCCAGGGATACTTCTTGTTATCCGTATGGCTGGACAGGCGCATCGTGATAATGACCATCATGGTCGTTACAACGTCGGTGGCGGAGTGGATACCGTCAGCCACAAGCCCCTTGGAGCCGGCAACCTTACCCACATATACCTGAAAGATCGCCAGCGTCAGATTGCCCGCGAGCACAGCCCAGGGCACGATCCTTCCGCAACGAACGCATTTATCTTCCATAAGCTTCTACCTTATTCCGCGGGAATGTCCTGTATCGAAATATGACCTATATATCTGTCTTCACTGCGCAAATAAGCGCGTACCGTCTGATTGATGCGCTTGGCTTCAAGGATGCTGATATTCGGATCGATCTGCATGCTGATATCCAGAACGACCTGACGTCCGGTCTGACGCGCCCTGACCTGCCTGACCTTGCTGACGCCTTTGACGCCCGCGACCAGATCCTTGATCTTGGCCAGATATTCATCAGGCAGATTCCTGTCGACCATGCCCTTAAGCCCGCCCTGCAAAATACCGACACTCGCGTGCAGAACATGCGCGCACTCGAGGATGGCGATGACCGGATCGACCCAGTGAAGCCCCATGTGCGTCACGACAACGCCGATAGCGACCAAGAGCGATGAAACAACGTCGATCTTATTGTGTTCCGCATGCGCTTTAAGTGAAGGACTATTGAGCTCTTCACCGCCGCAATGCGAGAACTTGTAAATAAAAGCACTGATGACCGCACTGAGGATCGCCACAAAGAATACGACCTGGTGCTGAACAACAAAGGTGCGCTTGGCCAGGACAATGAACGAACTCAAAATCAGCGCCAGGGTACCTAAGATCATCAGGGCACTCATGATGACCTGCGCGATGAACTCGATCTTGCCGTAACCGTACGGATACATCTTGTCCGCCGGCTTCTTGGAATACTTGACGCCGATGATGACAACGATCGATGAAAAAACGTCGCTCAAATTACAAAGGCCGCTGCCGATCAAAGCTCGGCTGCGTCCCATAAAACCGACAAAAAGCTTGAAGGCCGCCAGAAAGAGATTGGCCACGATCCCGGCAAAAAGAGTTTTGCGGGCGCATGATTCGCACTTGGCCAGATCTTTCTTCTTCGTCTCAACCTTCATCTTCGAACAACTCCTGGCCATCTTCTATTTCTGCAACTTTTTCCTTCTTCTTCATCTTGGAGCCGAAATGGACCATGAACCAGAACATGTTCGATACACCAATAAGATAAGAAGCCGCAATGATATAGATCAAACCGCACTGACGGTTCTTAAAAAGTGGTATCCATATGCGGACAGGGTCAAGGTTCTCAAAAATGAACATGCCGATAAACACAATGAACAAAAGCCCGACAATGATCTTGATAACTGTGGCTATTTTCATAAGGCCGGCCTCAACATGATGTGGCAAGTTTTACATGTGCCCCTGTATTCGTGCGGAGCAACCGCACCTTTAGCGATCGGCGGCGGATTAGGCAGAATATCGCCGGCATCCGTCGGCAACTGACCGCCGGTGACCATAATAATATGACATGACGTGCACGGTTTATTGCGAATGCGGTGCGGTGCCAAAGCGCCCGGCCTGATAGGCTGAGCCGCTTCATTCTGCGAAAAACCGAGTGTGCGCAATGATGTAAAGGTGAATTCCATGACCTTGCCGCGCCGGGAAACGACCACCTGGGCTTTATGTTTGTTCTTCACGCGCCGCGTGGCTTCGGTGAACGACACCAGATCCGGCGTGGCAAAACCGTCAACACCCACGATCATATCGCCCGCCAGGATGCCTGATTCAGCACTTTCCAAAGAGATCTCATCGACCAGAACACCATTGATGTCCGCCGGGATCTTGAATTCCGTGGCCAACTCAGGCGTCAGGGGAATAAGCTCCACACCCAGCCAATGGCCCTCGATGATCTCTTTCTGCGCCGCGCCCTGTTCTTTGGGCGTTGGTAATTTACCTGTTGGCGCACGCTGCGGCAGCGCCGGATTAAGCGCCTGGGCTTCGGCTGTTTCAACCGGGGATTGATTGTTAAGTGCCACCTGATGCGCACCCGCGGAAAGCGTGGTCGGCGTTGTTCCCGCCGGATCCGCTACCGTCGCAGGATCAGCCGCCTGACCGGTAACGCCCATATCCAGTCCCAAGGCCTTCTTAAGGGTGTCATGGACGCCAACTTTATTTTCCATCGTAATATAAAGAGGCTGAGCATGGCGCAGGATATCCAGCAGAACACCTTGATCCAGGTTCGTCACCTTGGTAACATTCAAAAAATCTTTCAGATCGGTGACGGGCTTATTGTTGATCGCCTTGATCATGTCACCGCTACGGATGCCCGCGGTGTAAGCCGGATCTTCAGCCCAATTGACGATAACGCCCTTTTCACCCTTGGGAATGCCGAACTCCATCATGATGGCCGGTGTCTGGTTGGAGACGGTCATGCCACCCCATTCCGCATCGCCGGCACCGATATGCATGAGTGCCGCTACGATAAGAACGCCGAGGATCGCAAGCCCTGAGAACAGGAAAATGCGTTGTTTGCGTATTTTTTGATAAAGATTGATCTGGTCTGGCATAGATCCCGGTATTATTGCGCGATCGTTTTAGGGTTGAGCTTGATCCGTTCAATGGCGGTATTGCAATCCTTGCAAACCCAAAGGTCCCGCTTGGAGCCCATCATGTAAAGCCCCATCAAAATAAGAGGAATGCCCAAAACAGCGCCGATCCAGAAAAGCGTCGCAAAAATTCCGACGAGGATCAGGAATCCGGCCATTTTACGGTTAAAGCGCGGTCCAGTATAATTCTGCATTTCACCGTTGCAATGATTACAAATAACGGGTTTAGCCATGACTTACCTCTCTTTTCTTGTTGCAGTATCTTCAATGCCTGATATCAACGCGTCGATCTCTTTTTCCTTAGCCGCATCCATGCTGCCCGGCACTTTCGGCGCGACGCCAGGTTTACATTTCTTAACGCATGACGCGTCTTTCTTCTTACCTAAAGCCACCAGCACAGCCCCTGCCGCGACGGACAATAATGTAAATCCCCAGATCGATGAAAAGGGTTCCATTACTTCGTTCCGCCCATGGTGATGCGCGCGCTGCCCGTGTCAACCACCGGGGCGTTCTGCGCCTGATTGCCCGGTAACACATTCAAATTACCCTGAGTCACAGCGCCTAAGATCTGATGGCAATTCGTACAAACTCCGCGGTACGTGTGCTGCATCTGTGCATCCGCCGGGATCGGCGGTGCCGACGTTGTTGCCGCCGGCGCATTCTGCGTCAAAGCGACCTGTGCACCATTGCCGTTACCCCCGCGGGCCATGATCTGTCCGCAATTCGGACACTGCGGGAATTCATTAGCTCCCTGCTGGGAATACATGCGCCAGTTGCAATTAGGACACGTGAAACTTCCATTCACATCAGGAGCACCCTGCTGCTGAACAAAATTCTGCTGATTATTCATCGGATAATACTGAGGGGCCATCTGATTAAATTGCGGATTAATCTGCTGCGTCTGAGCGGCCCACATGCCCTCGGGCATAACGCCGGCTTCATTCTGATTCGCATTCTGAGCGCCCATATCCAGCGCCATGGAAGCCGCGCCGCAATTCGGACATGCCGGGAACTTATTGCCCTGACGATTGGCCTTCATGCGCCAATTGCAGTTTGGGCAAATAAAAGCCGTCTGCCCCAAGCCGAACCATCCGGCCTGCTGTGCCGCGGGCGCATTGTTGAATATCTGACCTTGCCCCTGAATGGGAAGCGGGCATCCAGGCTGAAACATGCCCTGCACCTGTTGCATGGCTGGTTGCTGCATGCCTATGCCAGCACCCTGCATGGTGTTAGGCAACGGGCAATTAGGGCGATACATCATCCCTTGCTGGGCCTGCATGACTGACATCCCAGTCCCCTGCACATTGCCCGGCAACGGACAATTCGGCTGGAACATGCCCTGCACCGGCATAACCTGAGCCTGTTGAAATCCCTGGGCATTAGGCCACCACATGGCATGATTCTGCGCCTGCATATATGCCGGCCCCGCACCCATGCCCTGCCCCATACCGCGTCCAAAGCCAGGTTGTGGGTAAACTTGTCCCGGCTGTCCCATGGAAAGTGTTTGCGGATCATTGGCCGTAGGCAATGCAGAGATGCGCGCCTTGCGGTAAAGCCTTACCACTTTCTGCGCCCGGCCCTGATACCCGCCGAATACACGGATACCGAATTGACCGAGAATATCATAACTTTGTTGATCAATGCTCTGGACGATAAGCGCCTCTTCGCCCTTACCAGCGACCAGATAAGCCAGCTCAGGGCTCGCCGTCTGTCCGCGGTACGGATTCTTGAACGATTCGATCATGCGTCCCGTCAAAGGATTGACCACCAGGAAATAACGTGCTTCCGGCAAGGTCAGGGAAACATTGGAAGCTAATGAGAAACCATCCGCCGCGATAACGATCTTGCCGCAGGCCGGATTGCCGCGCGCCGCATTCTGGGCATCCGCATGGAAGAGGGCAAAAGCACCGACGATCAAAATGAGAATAATGGCGCCGAAAATAAAAAAGGTGTTCAGGTCAGTTTCCTTGATGCGTGACATGAGCCCCTCAAGAGATATGCCAGCTATTTTCCCTTGTGGTTTCTTGACCATAATGCTCTCCCAATATAATTAACGATGAAACCTTATACCTTCAAAACTTAATGAACCAGCGGTCCGTAAGGCAGCGCCTGCCCGACCAAAGGTGCCCCTAATTGCCAACTGCCCTTATTCGCCCCCATCAAAGGACCATACTGATAGGCGAAAGGGATCGTCACGTAGAAATTCTTCCCGTCACGGTAAACGTCCAGGAGTATGCCTTCACGAAAATGCGCCGCATTGGCCGCATTGATGAATTCCTTGGGCGTGGCCACGCGCCGGCGACTGACAGAGGTGATGACATCCCCGGTCTTGATGCCATAGGTCATGGCTAGGCTCTTACCCTCGTCAATAACGAACATCCCCTTGATATTGCCGGGGATTTTAAACTCTGTACGGATAACGTTAGAAAGCTGCGCGACTTCCATGCCGATCCACATCATGCTATCGCCCTTATTGATGATAAGGACTTGCGGTGCCTTGACCGTCTGAGCCTGTTGCGCCTCAGGCAGGATTTCCTGAGCCCTCAAATAAGATATGAAAGATGAAAATGCAAAAACCGCGATCAGCGCGATGCCGGCCGCATACACGGGATTCTTCTTCCCGAAGGCAATGACCTGCTGGACGTACTTATTCACGGCTGTGGTTGGGGCTATTTTCTTTTTCATTGTAACCTGACCAAAACTTCACTGACCTGACCATTGCGCAGGAAACGGACATTGACATTGTCACCCGTCTTGAAATGCGCCACGATCTTGGGGATATCATCCTTGCTGGTGACCGGAACGCCGGCAACCGCCGTAATGATGTCACCGCGCATGATGCCCGCGAAACTCGCCGGAGATTCATCGATGACACGATTGACCAGGACGCCCTGACGGCTCGTGATGCCAAACTGCTTGGCAATGACCGGATCGACCGCCATGACCTCGATGCCGAAATGCACCGGCAAAGGACCCGGCGCCAAATGACTGAACTTGGTCAGAGCTACGTTGACCATGCCCTTCTGATCGACCGGGACGCTGTAATTGCGGCCAAGGGCCTTGCCCATGAAATCTTTGCAATCATTGATCGGGATAGCGAAACCTGTGCCGCTGAAAACGCCGGTCGGCGCATAAATGGCTGAATTGACACCGATGAGCTCACCCTGCATATTGACCAGAGGACCGCCTGATGAACCGCGGTTGATGGGTGCATCCGTCTGGAAAAGATTCTTGTAACGGGCGCCTTCGATGACCAGTGATTTACGGATGCCGCTGATGATACCGCTCGTTACCGTCTGCTCGATGCCGAAAGGACTGCCGACCGCGATGACATAATCACCGACCTGTGTGAAACTTGAATCTCCGATCTTGACTTCCGGGAACGGACCATCGGCTCTGACCTTGAGGATAGCCAAATCCAGTGACGCATCCTGCGCCACAATATCCGCCGAATAATCACGCGCCGGATTGCCGAATATGGTCACAACGATATCCGTGGCGTCCATGGTCACATGGTAATTGGTCATGACATAGCCGCGGTCATCGACGATAATGCCGGAACCGATCTTCTCATAACCTTTATTCGCTACAAATTTATCAATGACGCCGTCGAAGGGCTGCACGAACTTGAGGTTCTGGGCATCAGCCGTCTGACGTGTCTGCGCACGCGGAATGCGGCGGGCATGAATATCACATACAGCCGGGATCGTGGCATTAACAGCGTCTTTAAGCGAATCCTGAAAGCCGCCGCCATTGACCTGAGCAACCAGCTGCATGCCGCCATTGGGCGTTGCCTTGGTAAGCCCCGCCGCGCGGTAATTGGTATCCACCACACCCACATTTGCGGCAGCCTTGGTAACACCTTGAGGAAAAGACGGCTCGCCCAGGGGCAAAACCTTCTTGGGAAGATTCGGCGGCTCGATCTCAACGGGGGTAAAAATATCTTCCCGCTTGAGTACGACCCACATGACCGCCATCAGCGATATCGCCACTAACCCGGTAACCCAGGGGCCGATCGGCTGATGACAAAATTCTTCTTTATTCTCTTCCGGCATACACGCTCCGCAATAGCTTCAATTTAGAAAAGTACTTTGCCCGGTGACGTATCAATGCCACCCTGCTCATCCGGTAAAGCCACCTGAACGGCTGCTTTCGCAGGAACCGTTCTGCGGTGCGCTCGGCCATGACGGCGGGTGCCTTTGAACTCAAAAAAGATCGCTGTGGCGATCACGATGCAGACCACCAGAATGACCAGATACCCGAACCACGGGCTGAAACATTTTTCGTTCTTCCTGATCATGGTCTTACTTCTTGTTCTGTAGGAACTTCAGGCCTGTATTGATCGCGATCAGACCGCCAACGAAAATGGCCAGCGGAATGCTGCCGCGCAGGAAATCGCCGAAATTATCCCACCAACCAATGATCCCGATGATCCCGAGTAATGCTGCAATTGCGCCACCGATAATGTGTACCATTTACCTTCTCCTTGCGTTTTAGTTACAAAACAATATGCGAGATCTGCTCCTTGACCGAAGCAAGATATTTACCTGAAACGTAAGCGCCTCTTTTGAACATGCGCGACACCTTGGCCTTCTGGGCCACAATAGCCGTTTTAGCGGCATCGAATTGTTTAGCGTAAGTAACAGGAACGGCTTTAGCCTTGGTGCTGACTGCGGCAGGAGCCTGGGTTACGACTTGCTCATGATGAAGGATCTGATCAATGGATTGTTTAGGGATACGCTGATGACCACCTAACGTGGCAACTGCGGCAAGCTTGCCCTGCTTGACCCAGTTAAGGACCGTGAAGCGCGTGACATGCAGGATCTTGGCGGCTTCTGTGGTTGTTAAGTAATCATTTTTCATAGCATTAAAAGTACTGCTTTTTTAGCGAATGATCTTTATGTAACTGCATTGGACTTAAGCGATTTACAAACCAAATAACAAATACAGGGCCCGCAAGGCCCTTAAGTTAATTTTTGAAAGTATATTTATTAGTCGCGTTTTAGTCAAGTAAATATTTTCAGGGGCTTGGTGAGATTTTTTAAAATTGTGGAAATTGTTGAAATTAGCAGCTGGGGGGGGTAAGACT
>PEAF01000063.1 GCA_002753465.1 Candidatus Omnitrophota bacterium | reverse complement strand
TAAGCCAGCTGCGTCAGAAAATTGATACGATCGATACCAAGATCGTCGAGCTTTTAAACGAACGTGCCAACACATCACTTGAGATCGGTAAGACCAAGATCAAAACCAACAAGAGTATTTATGCCCCTGAGCGTGAAGCCCAGGTGTTGGAACGTGTGCGTTCATTAAATCACGGTCCTATGGAGCAGACGGCTTTTGAAGCTATTTACCGCGAGATCATGTCATCTTCTTTGTCGCTGGAAAAGCCATTGCGCATTGCTTATTTGGGGGCACGCGGGTCTAATTCGCATTCCGCGGCTGTTAAGAAATTTGGTTCGCAATTGGATTATGTGGGGTGCAGTAGCATCGCTGAAGTGTTTCAGCGGGTCGATCAGGGCGACTGTGATCACGGTGTTGTGCCGATCGAGAACTCAGTGGAAGGGGCAGTAACGCCTACGGCGGACCTTCTGGTTGATTCGGACCTTCAGGTGTGCGCGCAGCTTTTTTTAAAGATCTCGTACGCGCTCATGTCTAGGTCCCCGTTGGCCAAGATCAAGAGGGTTTATTCTAATCCTCAGGTGCTGGCCCAGTGCCGTCAGTGGCTTTCGGCCCATTTGCCGGCTGAGCGTGTGGCGCAGATCGCGGTAGCGGCAACGACAGACGCGGCCGTGCTTGCGGCTAAAGAAAAGAATGCGGCGGCAATTACGTCTGTTGAATGCGCTTCCATTTACGGCGTGCCTGTTTTGAAATCGAATATCCAGGACATCGCGCACAATACAACACGCTTTTTTGTGATCGCTAAAGAAGATGCCCGGCCTACAGGCAAAGATCGCACATCGATCGTTTTTTCGATCAAAGACCGTGTCGGTGTGCTTTATACGATGCTCGCTCCTTTTGCCAAGAATGGCATCAGCCTGACGCGCATCGAGTCGCGTCCGATCAAGAAGAAGGCATGGGATTATTATTTCTTTGTTGATCTTCAGGGGCATCGGGAAGACAAAAAAGTACAGCAGGCGTTGGCCAAGCTTGAAAACATGTGCAAATTTATGAAAGTTCTGGGGTCATACCCCGAGGTCTTATGACAATAAAACCGAATCAGCATATTTTAAAGATCAAACCGTATGTGCCGGGCAAGCCCATTGAAGAGGTCAAGCGCGAGTTTGGTTTAAAGAGTGTGATCAAATTAGCGTCCAATGAAAATCCGTATCCGCCCTCGCCTAAAGTTTTAAAGGCGATCAATGCGGCCGCGAAGTCGATCAACCGTTATCCTGACGGGTCGTGTTATGTGTTGCGCCAGGTCATATCAAAACGGCTTAAGGTCGCGCCTGAGCAATTGGTATTCGGATGCGGCTCGGATGAGGTGATCGTCTTAGCTTTACGCGCCTTTGTGAATCCCGGTGATGAAGTGGTCATGGCCAAGCCGTCATTTCTGGTGTACTCCATCGCGTCAACGGCTGTCGGTGCGAGGCTTGTTGAAGTCCCTTTAAACGGGCTCAAGTATGATCTTGTTGCTATGCGCCGGGCTGTAACGGCCAAAACCAAGATCGTTTTTATTGGCAATCCTGACAATCCGTCGGGTTTGTTCGTCTCGAAGGCCGAGGTGGCGGCATTCCTTAAGGACTTTCCTGAAGATGTTCTGGTCTTTTTTGATGAAGCTTATTTCGAGTTTGTCAGTGACAAGGATTATCCGGATACGCTGGCGCTTTTAAGGTCGCGTAAGAATATCATTGTGGCGCGCACGTTCTCAAAATTATTTGGTCTTGCCGGATTGCGTATCGGTTATGCGGCGGCGCATGCAGATGTGGCGGGGTTGATGGATCGCGCCCGTGAACCGTTCAATGTGACATCGCTGGCTCAGGCGGCGGCGGTGGCGGCGTTGAATGACGGGGCGTATTATCAAAAGATCCTGAAGATTTTAAATCGTGAACGCGACTTGCTGTGTGCTCAGTTGGTTAGAATGGGGCTTGAGTTCAGCAAGGGGGCGACGAATTTTATCCAAGTGAAGGTGCCAAAGGACAGTCGTGACGTGGTCCTGGGCTTAATAAAAAAAGGCGTGATCGTGCGCGACATGAGCGTCTGGGGGCTGCAGAATTATATTCGTGTGACAATCGGAACGCCGGCAGAAAACAAACGTTTTCTAAAAGCGCTTAAAGAGATTCTTTCAGGTTCAACAGGAAGGGAAGCAAAGAAATGATATTCAATCGGCATATGTTCAGGCGCGCGGCGATCATCGGTACAGGCATGATCGGCGGGTCTTTAGCCCTAGCGCTCAAGAAGCACGGCCTGGTCGGATCCATTATCGGTGTTTCGCGTCAGGAAGCGTCTTTAAAAACGGCTGTCGAGATGAAGGCTATTGATGAGAGCACCATGGATATACATAAGGCCATTCAGGGTGCTGACCTGGTGATCCTGGCTGCGCCTGTTAAAGTTATCCTGGATAATATCGAGGATATTTCCAAGCATTTGCGTCGCGGCTGCATTGTGACGGACGTTGGCAGCACTAAACTGTCCATTGTTGATCTGGCCGAGAAGCATTTTCCGCCGCATGTCATGTTTGTCGGGTCGCATCCTATGGCTGGCTCCGAGAAAAGCGGCATCAGCCATGCGAATGCCGATCTTTTTAAAGGCGCCGCATGTATCATGACGCCGACCGCTAAAACAAACCGCATGGCCCGCGATAAGGTCAAGCAGCTTTGGACCATCGTTGGCGCGCAGGTCAAGCTCATGGAGCCTGCGGCCCATGATGAGGCGCTGGCCTATGTCAGCCATTTGCCGCACATGCTGGCTTTTTCTCTGGCACGCGCTATACCGGAAGCTTTTCTTGAGCATGGGGCTATCGGGCTGAAGGATACGACGCGTTTGGCGGGGTCATCGTCAAAGATGTGGTCTGATATCTGCATTTCGAATTACCGCCAGGTGATCAAGGCTATCGATGAGTCTGTTAAATCCCTTGCGGATATCCGTAAAGCTGTCGTGGCCAAGGATGAGCAGGAGCTTGTGCAGATATTCAATCAGGCAAAGACGAAGCGCGAAATATTGGAGAAAAAGATCAATGGTTAATATGGTTATTGTTGTTGACGGTCCTGCCGGTGCCGGGAAAAGCACGGTTGCCAAAGGGCTTGCCAGAAAGTTAGATGTGGCGTTCATGGATACAGGGGCGATGTATCGGGCGTTGACATTAAAAGCGCTGCGCCAAAAGTTGAACTTTGAAGATGAGCCTGCTTTAGTGAAGCTCGCTCATAATACGCACATAGACCTTGTTAATGAACCGGGCAAGGCCCTAAAAGTTCTTTTAGACGGCGAGGATGTCAGTGAGGCGATCCGCTCCGTTGAGGTTACGAACAATACATTTTATGTCGCGCGCACGCCGGATGTCCGGCATGTAATGGTGGAGTGGCAGCGTCAGCTTGGGTCAAGGCGGCCCATGGTGGGCGATGGTCGCGACCTGGGGACCGTTGTGTTCCCTGATGCTCAGTTCAAGTTCTATCTTGACGCGGATTTTAAAGTGCGTTGCCAGCGCCGCATTGATGAGTTAAAGGCCAAGGGGCAGGCGGTTGATGAGGCTGCGCTCATTAAGGATCTGGCGGACCGTGATCAGAAAGATTTCTCGCGCAAGGTGGGGCCTTTGAAGAAGGCGGATGATGCCATTGTGATCGACTCAACCCATATGACCATCGATCAGGTCATTGAAACTTTATACCGGTATGTAAAAAAATAATGGACCAGTCTCTTATACGTAATTTTTCTATCATTGCTCATATTGATCACGGCAAGTCAACGCTGGCTGATCGCCTGATGCTCCATTGCGGGGCTATCGATGAGCGCAGCTTCAAGAATCAGCTGCTGGATGATATGGACCTTGAGCGTGAACGCGGTATCACCATCAAGGCCTCTGCCGTACGTTTGACGTTCAAGTCCAAGGACGGTAAGTCCTACCTGCTCAATCTGATCGACACGCCGGGCCACGTTGATTTTACTTACGAAGTTGAGAAGTCGCTCAAGGCATGTGAAGGCGCTCTCTTGATCATTGACGCGTCTCAGGGCGTTGAGTCCCAGACCGTGGCCAATTATTATCTGGCGGTGAATAATAACCTTGAGATACTTCCTGTCATTAATAAGATCGATATTGCCAACATTGACCCGAACGAGGCGGCACGGCAGTTCAAGGAAGTCTTGAAGTTCAAGGAAGAGGATATTCAGCGGGTGTCGGCCAAAGAGGGGCTGTATATCGGTGAGCTTCTTGAGAAGATCGTCACGTTTATTCCCGCTCCTTACGGCGATATGGACAAGCCGCTTAAAGCGCTGATCTTTGATATGAAGTATGACGTTTATAAAGGCATTATTATCTTTATCCGTGTTATCGACGGAAAAGTTGCGATCGGTACACGTATCCGGCTCATGCATATGAACCGTGAGTATACGGTTGAAGGCATGGGGTCTTATTCTCCTTTTGATGTCAAGAGCAAGGAACTGGGGGCGGGTGAGGTCGGTTATATTACCTGCAATGTGAGGGACCCTAAAGAAGTGCGCGTGGGTGACACGATCACGGATGTGGCGAATCCCTGTGCGGAGCCGCTGGAAGGGTACCGGCAGTTGAAGCCGTTGGTTTTTTGCGGCGTGTATCCTGTGACGGCCGATGAATACATGGAATTACGTGAAGCGATCGATAAATTGCGCCTCAGCGATCCCAGTTTTACGTTTGAACCTGAGACGTCACAGTCATTCGGGCACGGGTTCCGTTGCGGTTTTCTGGGGCTTTTGCATATGGAAGTTGTTCAGGAAAGGCTTGAGCGTGAATACAATTTAAGCCTTGTTTTAACGACGCCTAATGTCAGTTATCGTTATGAGAAAAAAGACGGCTCCATGGTCGAGATCGAGAATCCCTCGCAGTTGCCGAATATGAATGAGGTGCGTTCCGTTGAGGAGCCCTATTTGAATGTTTCCGTCCTGACACCGGTCAATACGATGGATGGCGTCATGGAATTGGCCAAGCGTAAGCGCGGCATTTTTGTGAAGAGCGAGTATATGTCAGACCGTATGCGCGTGGTCTATGATATCCCGCTTTCCGAGGTCATTGTTGATTTCAATGACATGGTCAAATCGGCGACACGCGGTTACGGATCGATCGATTATGAATTCAACGGTTACCGTAAGGCGCCCATCGCCAAGCTTGATATTTTGATCAATGACGAGCCTTGCGATGCGTTTGCTTGCTTGGTACATAAGGACCATGCGTATGAAAAAGGATCGGCACTTTGCGATAAATTAAAAGAGCTTATTCCGGCTCAGCTTTTTGAGATCCGCATCCAGGCTTTATGTGACGGGCGTATCATCGCTTCCTCGCGCATCAAGTCCATGGGCAAGAATGTAACGGCCAAGTGTTACGGCGGCGACATTTCGCGTAAGCGCAAGTTGTGGGAGAAACAAAAAGAAGGTAAGAAGAAGATGAAGTCTGTGGGACGTGTCGAAGTGCCACAAGAGGCTTTTCTGGCAGCATTGAAAATCTAAGGATCAATATGACAATCGATACAAAGAATAACGTGAAAGCCCTGGCCTGGGAGTGGATCGAGTCACTCGCGGTCGCTTTTTTGCTGGCCATGGTCATCCGCACATTTTTCATTCAGCCGTTCAAGATCCCTTCAGGTTCTATGCGCATGACCCTGATCGAAGGCGACAGGCTGTTCGTGAACAAGCTCAATTACGGCGCGTCTGTGCCTTTGACTGACTATCGCCTGCCGGGTTACGGTCATCCTAGCCGCGGGGATGTTCTGGTCTTTAAATATCCTGTTCAGCGCAATAAGGATTTTATCAAGCGCCTCATCGCTGTCGGTGGCGAGACGGTTGAGATCAAGGATGGCCGTGTTTTTATTAATGACCGTGAGGTCGTGGAAGGCCCGATAGCACGCATTCATTATTACAATTACGGTGAATATGCCCAGCCGGGCAAAAAGATCACGGTGCCCAAGGGGTATTATTTTGTGATGGGTGATAACAGCGGGTCAAGTCATGACAGCCGTTACTGGGGGTTTGTGCCTGAGGCGCTGATCGTTGGAAAAGCTGAAGTTATATTCTGGCCGCCCAACCGTATCCGTTTGATAAAATGATCAGAAAACTCCTTTTTCTTTCTGCCGTTCTTGTATTTGCCGGATGCGCTGGCACACAGACTTCCGTTAAGAAGGCGGAATCTGCCCAGGAGCAGATCAAGGCCGCGCGCAAGGTTGTCGGTGCTTTGGCGCCGACGGGGGCGGTTGTTGAAAAATATTCTCCGGTTACGGGCCGGCATTACAGCGGGACGTTGGAGTTTGAGCCGGGTACCGGGGTTAAGCTGATTCCTGTCGAGGAGTGATTCTTTTATGACCCTGGCCAATAAGATCACCATAGCGCGCATTATCGCGGTTCCGGTCTTCATTGCCCTAATGCTTTATTATACACCGGGGCATGATGAATTCCGCTGGGCCGCATTGACCGTTTATATCATTGCCGAGATCTCGGATGTTGTTGATGGTTATATTGCCAGGAATTTCAAGCAGAAAACCCTGGCCGGATCGATCCTCGACCCTTTTGCCGATAAGGCTCTTTTTATCAGCGCTTTGCTGTGCTTGTACCACGTCGGCCATGAAGCATCATGGGCTGTACAATTACCGCTGTGGCTTGTAGTGGCATTTATTGCGCGAGACACTATTTTAGTTTTAGGGTCCCTGCTTTTGCAGATCCATTTCGGAGCCCTTGAGATCAAGCCGAATATATGGGGTAAGTTGACGGCATTCTTGCAGGTGGCATGCGTGGTCGCTGTTTTTGTTCAGTGGCATATGGCGCTGTGGATGTGGTGGGCGGCTTTAGGGGTTACCATAATATCAGGTATTATTTATATGCATGAAGGCATAAAGAGGCTTAACAATGGGCGTCATTAATTTACTGGCTGTGGTTGTATTAAGTTATCTTATCGGATCGATCCCTACCGCTTACATCTTCGGGAAGATAATTAAGAACATTGATATTCGTGAGCATGGCTCAGGTAATGTCGGGGCCACGAATGCTTTTCGTGTTTTAGGCAAGGGGCCTGGTACGGCGGTACTGATCATTGATATCATTAAAGGAGTTCTTCCTATTGTCGTCGTGGCTGGTTTTCTGGCGCCATATCCTTTCGGGCGCATCGCGGCGGCTGTCGGCGCGGTTTGTGGCCATAATTGGACGTGTTTCCTTAATTTTAAAGGCGGCAAGGGGATTGCGACTACACTCGGGGTGCTGATAGGTTTAACGGTGGCTATTCCCGAGGCACGCGTGGCCGTGCTCTTATGTGTTTTGACATGGGGCATATCTTTTTTGATATCCGGGATCGTTTCAATATCTTCTATAATAGCTGCTGTGGCTTTACCTATCCTTATGGTTGTTTTTGCCGTACCTACCAGCCTTATCCTTTTGAGCGTTGTGTTTTGTATTTTTGTTGTTTTCAGGCATCGGCCTAATATTCAGCGTTTCTTAAGAGGGCAGGAATCCAAGGTCCGCATGCCCTGGCACCCCAAGCCTTAGGCTGTTCAACCCCCTGTTTCTTGCCTCCCAGGCACAGTCTCCGTCTTAAGAAAACATTTCCCTATACCATTTTGGCACGCCTTGTTTTGCCTGCGTCCAGATGTTATCCTTTCTGTATTAGGGGGGTGGTATGAAACAAGTGACTTACTTTAAAAATGAGCTTACAGGGAAAAGGGGTCGGACGATCTCCATTCGGGAGCATTCCTCGGATGTGGAAACCGATACATCTTTGACCAAGAGGTTCATTTATTTGGTCAAATGCGTTGATACCTGCCCTGAAAAGGCATCAGCTCCGGAGATCAGGATCCTGAAGCGCATCGATACGGAGCAGCAAAGGGAGAGATTCCTGTTCAAGGTCAAGGGTGTCGTTTATATCAAAAAGAACCGGTTTATTTACGAGTTAAGATATTGCCATAGTTTGAACATTAAAATGTTTTGGAAGACGCACGTTTTGTCTTCTGACAATCCTGTGACCCTTGGCTAGTCAGGTTTTGTGGGGTTCTAAAAATTTAGTAGAAGGCGGCTTATTTGAGCCGCTTTTTCTATTTTGACCGCTTCCTGGGCTACCTTGACAACCCCCTATACATAGTATATATTTCCAGCATTCGTTGACATCCAATGACATTGTTTGCAATGGTTTTAACATATTGAAATTGAAGGAGTTAGCACATGTTTCATAATTCTCTAGAAATATTCCTAGGGGCGATCCTTAAGAAATTCTTAAGTATTTTGGTCCTTATTTCATTCTTGGCTTCCACATTTATTCCGCCAGCCTACGCGCAGGTGGTCTTTAATTTACCCCAACCGGGCCAGATGGTAGGGCTTTCGGCGGCATTTTCACCTGCCTTGCTTAAAGGCGTGACCATTCATCCTGAAGACCCTCTTTTGTTCGATTTTATTGTGGATAATGGGCAGAATGCGCTTAAAGGACAGGCTTTGACCGATGAAACGACCAAGTTAGTCAAATATTTTCTGGCCGGTTTGGCGGTTCCTGAAAAAGAGCTTTGGGTCAACCTTTCGCCCAAGGAAAAAAACCGTATCATGGCGGATCAGTTGAGTCATACGGATGTGGGCAAAGAGCTTCTGGCCCAGGATTATATTCTCAAGCAGGTCACGTCCACCTTGATGTACCCTGAAAAAGATCTGGGCCGCAAGTTCTGGGATGAGGTGTATGCCCGCACGTATGCCAAATTCGGCAATACCGATGTCCCCGTAGATTCCTTCAATAAAGTGTGGATCGCACCAGCGGAAGCAACCGTTTACCAGAATGGCAATAATGCATTTGTTACCGGCGCGCATTTAAAAGTAATGTTGGAAAGTGATTATGAGGCGGCTAATGGCATTGTGAATAACGAAACGGCTGCTTCTATGGAGATTGGTAAGGATGTTGTCCGTGAAGTTATTCTTCCGGTCCTTGAAAAAGAGATCAATGAAGGTAAGAACTTTGCGGCCTTGCGCCAGGTATTTAATTCCTTGATCTTGTCCGGATGGTACAAAAGTGCCCTTAAGCAGGGACTGCTCAATCAAGTTTATTCGAACACGAACAAGGTAGAAGGCATTAATATCTCCGAACAGAATGCGCGCGAGAAGGTCTATGCCCAGTATCTGGAAGCGTATCAGAAGGGTGTTTATAACTACGTTAAAGAAGAGTTTGATGCTAATTCCAAAGAAACATTGCCCCGCAAGTATTTTTCGGGCGGTGTTAATTTTGATGCGGCCATGCATCCGGTTATTCAGAAGGGCTTGGATGCGGCCAGGCGTGTTTTCATGAATGAGCCGGCGAAGATGACTTACCGGATGATCCTGGAGAGAATGGATCATCCGCGTTCACAGATCATGGGTTTGAATGTGCTGGATACCCTGGAAGAGAATTTGGACGTGGTGAGTGTGGTCAGGTCAAC
>PEAF01000062.1 GCA_002753465.1 Candidatus Omnitrophota bacterium | reverse complement strand
AAACGGATCAGTGACATATACGCGACAAAGATCATATACGCCCCGGTGATAAAGTAAGAATACGGTTTTGTGATCTTCATGGTGTGTCCCTTACAGGTACCTGTAAATATACGCCGGGATATGATAGCGGATATCCGTCAGGATATAACCCAACAGATCGATCTGCGCCTGCTGCAGCAACCCCTGCGCGTGGCGGATAACGCCCTTCTGGGTACGGTTAGCCTGCACGACCATGATAGCGCCATCCGTATGGCGTCCAAAAATGCCGACGTCGGTCACCGGCACAATGGGCGGCGCGTCGATGATGATGAAATCAAAGCGTGCCTTGAGTTTATTAATGAGTTCTTTCATTTTAACCGACCCTAACAGCTCTGCCGGGTTCTGCGGCGCCTTGCCTGCCAGCATGACGGTCAAATTGGGTATACCGATGTTCAAGAGGCCTTTTTCAATGTCAGCCGTCCCGCTCAGTATTTCAGACAGGCCCTCGCTGACGGGAACCCCTAAATAACGGTTGACCTTGGACCGGCGCATGTCCGCGTCGATCAAAAGAATGCTTTTGCTGTTTAAGTCCTGGGCCATGGTGATCGCCAGATTGATCGACGAGATCGTCTTGCCTTCGCCGTGGGTCGAACTGGTGATCGTGACCGCCTTCAGAGGCTTGGAACCACTCGACAGCGCTGTCAGATTGGTACGCAGCGTCCTGTACTGCTCGGTGACCGGTGACTTGGTGTCATAGAACGTCATGATCCGGGGATCGATATTCGATTCAACGGTCTTACGGGCGACGAATTCATATTTGACCTGCGTCTCTTGCTGATCCATTTTCTCAATATGGCTCAGGCGCGCTTCAGCCGCTTTCTTCAACGCATCAGTGAACTTACCCATTACCGGTCTCCTGTTCTGACGGCATCAGTATTGATATCTTCTGTAATATGCTCCTGGACGGCGCTTGCCTGATCCGCAACCTCAGGCACTTTCTCGGTATGCTGCGGGCGGTGATCGAGTGAACGCTCGCGGGCCACTTCATTGATGATCCTGGTCGTAATAGGCTTTGAATTCTCGACAAACCCAGTCAGCAAAGCGCTGTCGCAAAATAGATTTATAAGGCGTGGCGTGCCACGTGTGTGCTGATAGATCGCGTCGATGGCCTCATCTGTAAAGATCAAACGCGGCTCTTCACACCCCACAACCTTGAGGCGGTGGCGAATATAGTCGGCCGCATCTTTTTTGTTCAATGGTTCAATGAAATACGAGAAGGCAATGCGCTGACGGAACTGTTCAAGGCGCGGCTCCTGCAGCTTTGACTTTAACTGCGGCTGCCCCAGAAGGATGATCTGAATGAGCTTCTCCCTCTCCGTCTCAAGATTCGACAGCATCCTGATCTCTTCAAGCGTCTTGGCGCTTAAATTCTGTGCCTCATCAATGATAAGGACCACGTTAACATCTGCTTCAAGCTGCTGGATCAGGAAATGATTGAACGCCGAAAGAAGCTTCTGCTTGGAACCACTGCGCGCCTCAATGTCAAATTCCTCGAGGACCTCGGCGATCAATTCCCGCGGGGTCAAATGCGTATTAGTGATCAAGGCGACCTTGGTATTCTTGGGAAGCTTGCTCATCAGCGTCCGGCACACGGTTGTTTTTCCGGCACCGATATCGCCCATGATCACGACGAAACCTTTGCGTTCCTCGATCGCATACCATAGGCCACTCAAAACCTCATTGTGGCGGGAGCTCGAATAAAAGAACCGAGGGTCAGGACTTGTATTGAACGGCTTATCACTAAAGCCATAGAATTGTTTATACATGCGGCACACCCCTTAACAGTGAAATGAGCAAAGCAGCGACCACCAGCACAACGCCGACGATGGAACTGATTATGGTCATGGTCATCGCGGCCGAACGTTCACGCGCGATCTCTTCCGCTGTGGTGATACGCGGGATAGCCCCCAACACCGGGCCTGATAAATTCTGCTTGGCGTCTTCAACATCCAGGATGGACTGGTCCATGAACTCGCGCATGAAAACTAAACCCAAACCAGCACCTAAACCGAGAAATAGCCCCATCAACAATACGATGGCTTTATTGGGCTTAACAGGCTTCAGCGGCAAACGGGCCGGATCAAGCACGGTATAACGCGTACCTTCCCTGGATGTTTCCAGGCGCTGGGTGATCTTGGCCGTCTCGAGGCGCTGCAGGAGCATATTGTATATGCTCTGATTAACACTGATATCGCTGGCCCTGGACGAATCAACCTTGTCCATCAGCATCAGCTTATAGATGGAAGCATTCGCGTCCTGCGGCTCGGAAGACCCTGGGGCGCCCATGGACGGCTGTTCCTGCTGCTTGAGAACTTTGTCGAGCTCAGCTTCCAGCGCTTTCTTGGTCGCGCTGTTGACCGGAACATCACTATTCTTAACCTCGTACTCACCCGAATTCAGCTCTTTGGTAGCAATGTCCAACTTGCCCCTGAGTTCTTTGACCAGCGGATGCTCTTCGGTCGAATCGACCAGAAGCTTCTTCAATTCCCCGTCGATCTGGGCTATTTCGCTTTCCTTGATCTTGCGTTTGTAAATATCCAGCTGTTCCTTGATAAAGGTGATGGCCACATCCGTCTCTTTGGTCTGAGACTTCATGTTGCGCTCGATCAAAATATCCGTCATCGTCTTGGCAACTTGCTGTGTTTCTTCTGGCGTCTGCCCGAAATAAGAGAGAATGATGATGTTCGGCGGGCGCATCTGGACCTGGATATTCTTCTTCAAGTCATAAATAAGGTCTTCAAAGCCCTGCTGATTCTTGATCTTCTTGTCCAGTCCGAGCTTGCGGGAAAGATCAACAAGGCTGTTCCAGCCGAGGAGAACTTCACGCACGCTCGCCATGCGCTGCGATACGCTGGTCGACACGGCAAGATTTTGAATCAACGGATTGATGATCTTCTCTTCTTCAACCATGATGATGGTCGATGACTGCCAGGTCGGCGGAAGGATAAGGCACGCCATGATGCCCAGCACCAGCCCGATATAGGTCGGGATGATGATCAATTGCTTGCGGCGGAAAAGGATCTTGAAGTAATCCGCCGGGTTCTTATATTTACTGACAACTGGACTGTCCATCATGTTCTCCTGTTAACGATCATTATCAAGCACCGAAATGCTTTAGCGCGCTAGGTCCTGCGTACTCGTCTTTCCGGTCGATGCCGATGTTGCCGGCGAAACAGCCGTGCCCACAGCATTAGAGATCGGGCTGATCACGCGGAATACCTTGGCCATCACGGTCGACGGCACATAAAGGAAATCCCCGGGATTGAGTGTCAGATTTTTTTTGAGATCGCCGCCGTACAGGAGGCCATAAATATCAACGGGCTGTAATTTACCGCCCTTGGCGTCAGGCGTGATGATGCGGGCCTTACGCATGGCCGCGGCCTGCGTGGGTAACCCTGCCATGACGATCGCATCACGGACCGATATGGTCTCGGAACGCATATAATATTTGCCGGGCATACCAACCTCACCCAGAACGTAGAACACCTTACTCTTATACTCTACGATCGTCACATTGACCTCGGGAGAAATAACGAACTTGGAAATGATCTGTCGGATCTTGTCCTCCAGCTGAACCTTGGTCATGCCAGTCACCTGCAGGTCACCTACGAACTTATATTGAAGCTTGCCTTCCTGGTCGATCGAGTACTTGCCGCTGAATTCAGGATGGCGCATGACCGTAATCTCGACCACATCTTCAGGCCCTAAGGTGAACTTTAAAGGGTCAAATCCGTTCTTAACAGCAGCCGCCGTCTGAGCCTTTGATTCTTTAGCCATGGCCTGCAATGTTTCGAGGGAGATCGTTTCACCCGGTACAGCTTCATCCGAAACGACTTCCTTGGTTACAATACGCTCACTATTAGTGGTCGTCGCGTTTTCAGCCGTTTTTTCCTGGGCGTACGCCAACGAAACTACCGGTAACGAACAAAGTACTATCAGGAATATTCTGGTTTTAAGCATTTGCATACGCCGCCTTTTCTGCTGGATTGTCTTCTTCAACGACAATGATCGTTTCCTTGAACATTTTGATCTTCTTGAGATCTTCCATATCATAGGTGCGCCAACCGCGCCAATCGCGTTTAGGTTTCTTGACCTTGCCGGTCTTTTCCCAACGCGCAATTGTCTTGGGCGTAACATGAATCTTTTCAGCCACTTCCGTGATGGTCATTCTTTGATTAGCCAACTTCTACCTCCGGTTTAAGCCGTAAGTATAACATATAGAATCGATAAAAAAAAGGGTGGGATTGTCCGGGTGTGTCCGGGAGTGTCCTACACATCAAAATACTTGAAACTTCAAAGAAGCTTCTTTAATAATGCACCCGAACTGAGAGCTAGTTCCTGAAAATGTGGGATGCGCTCACGTAACAACTTCCTGCAAACATTTTCCTGGCGAAGAACGTCACACACTTTATCTGCGATCAAAGACGGATCAAAGCTATTACCCAAGATACAAAAATCGTCATGTCCGAAGATATCCTTGTTCAAACCAACCGCCTTGACACTGTAGGCCAGACTCAATGTAGGAACGCAGGAAGAGAACGCCGCTATGGTCGCGTGCGTTCGCGCACCGATGAAGACAGCCATCTGACTGATGATCCATTTCAATTCGGCTGCGTTATATTTATCAGAAACAAGTGTCACACCATCGTCATTAAGCTCACTGAACACGTCCTTTAAGAACGTATGATCATTTGTATGCGGGCTTGTGACATGAGGTATCAGATAAACTTTGCGCCCGCTTTTCTGCTGTAAGGTCCTGATAAAATCTACCGCCAACATAACCCAGCGCCTCTGATCGCCATCAGTAAGATACTGCGCCATCAAAGGGCTTAAATTCACACCAACTGCTCCCGGTTCGATATACGGTGCATCATCAGGCTTACGCGGTTCAAGTAAGAAAGCAGGATCAGCCACCAAATGTACATTTTTTGTAAGGCCTTTTGATGTCAAATACTGATACGATAAAGACTCCCTGACGAATATAGCCGTCACCTTCTTAAGATGCTCGATCATCTTCTTTTCAAAAACAGGATCCCTGTCAAAAGGCCCAACCGACGCTCCCCAAATGATAAGCGGTTTACGATAAGACAAAACCAAATTATCCAGGAGTATATACAAATATGGATTACCGTAATCAAGTGAATAATTATCACCACCCACAGAAAGCACAGCTCGTGCTGATGGAAGCGTGGATAAAATATCCTTATAAATGATCTTCCCCAAAATTGAAGACGCCGCAAGCCGCAATGCCAGCTGTGGAAGACGTAACGGATTCCATTCATGCCACGCGCGAAATGTTTTTGCATGTCGAACAGACCTGTCGAACTCAGCATTCTTTTGTGATGAAAATTGCCCATCCGTCTGAAAATTGCTCACTGCCAGAAACTCCGAGGAGGGGAAATGCCTGTTCAAAATAGAAACAGTCCCCCGGAGGATCGCTTCACATCCGCGATTATCATAGGGACCATTGCCTGCCAGAATAAAAGTGTCTTTCACGCAACCCCTACCCGTAGTTCATTCATTAAAGAAAGCACGGTCCCCTGGGCCGCCGCATGCGGGCCAAAAGCAAAGCTGTGTTTATTAAAATCTATAAGATCTCCCTGGCAACGATCCACAGTCCCGTCTGGCCAGGTCAGCCTTTGCAACGAGGCAACCGCCCGTTCAACAACATTCATGTGTTCCTGCGGCAACAATCCCATGCGCATGCATCCTGCCAAAAATCCTGCGATCATGGCGGTTGCGCTGGAATCGTAATTAGATGATGCAACTGTAAGCATGGCACCCCATCCGCCATCCTTACGCTGCAGCCGGGTCATCAAATTAGCTTGAGAACGCACCAAGGCATCATACTGCCCGTCGTAAACTTTGTAAGAATGTAAATAACTTATTGTATCTTTTAATCCCATCAAAAACCAGCCGGTACCACGCCCCCACCCCACCAGACCAACCGGAAGATTACCCAGAGTGGGATTATAACCATGGCGCACAAGTCCAGATCTTTCATCAAGACCCAACGTAATATATTCCATGATCGCTCCATGTGCCAGCGAAACTGTTTTATTATCACCATATTCAAGCCCGTACAATGTCAGAAAAGGAGTGGTCATTCCAAGGGTGTCAACTAACCTAATCCCGGTGGGTCCCCATGCTCGACGATAAGCAAGGGCAAGACCTTCTTGCTCGAATCTTTTCTTCAAATAACCTGCATAAACGTCAACAACTTCACGAAATTGCGAACGCCCCGACAGCTTATCCCACAAGATCAGCACCTCAGCATTAATGATCCCGTCCACCTCTTCCGGCGATTGCTTTAACTTTCCATTTTCCACAAAAAAAGAACTGTACTGCTCCAGGACCCGGTTCACTTTTTCGGGATCAGCTTTGAATCCCACCTGAAGTATTCCTTTTGCCAGTAGCCCGTTGCTCCATGTATAACGGAGACTTTCCCGGCGTTCATGGCGAAGAAAAATATCCTCAAGGAGCAGTAGCCTTTTATTATCCG
The DNA here is from genome assembly GCA_002753465.1 of Candidatus Omnitrophota bacterium. GTDB lineage: Bacteria > Omnitrophota > Gorgyraeia > Zapsychrales > Fredricksoniimonadaceae > Fredricksoniimonas. The sequence continues at coordinate 3,038 of PEAF01000062.1, read as the reverse complement.
ACAATCTCAATAACGGAGCATCGCGCAGCATGATCAAGCCCTTGTCCCGTACGCAAGCCATATAAACAGCATTGTCCGAATTTTCCCGCTTTGACCTTCGGCGCAACGCCAAATACAATAATGGCGCGGCATCCCGACCCGCGAGAGCCATGAGAAAAATGCCAAACACGCTCAAAATAACAAGCAATAAACAAAGAAATCCATTACTACATAGCGTCATGATTATCTCCAGAGGGATATCATTTATTAAGAATTTTTAATAACGCGCTCTTAACACAAAATCCCCACCCCAGAAAACTCAAGAGCAAAGGATTAAACTTTCTTTTAAGAACTTTCGTTTCTTTAAACCACTGAAAGAACTCACGCGAACCATATATATCTTCAAGCTTGTCAATCTCAACCATAGACTGCGACGAGATCCAGTACGTATTAAGAACATCCTCAGACCCGGAAAAGAACTTGTGATAACCGATATACGAAATCAACTTCTTTTTTAACTGAGGCAAGGTATTTTTATCAATAGGGAAGTTACACGCCGCAGGATCAATATTACTCATCAGCAATTGGATCACTGTTCGCATACATTTTTCACATTTTTTGCAATTATATTCTTGTGACTGTGCCCAGCAAACGCGCACATATTTGTAAATTTCCGGGAACCCTTTAAGATATTTTTCGATCTTCTGCAAACGTGACAAATCTCCATTGTCATATATAACATGCGCCCCTGCCCAGCAGATACGATTGTCCAGGATATGATTACTGCCCCACATGGGTAGATTCTTATGATTAATAGAATGCGTGCTGGCAATGTACAATTTATTAAGCCGTGGGAAGCTGATAGGGGCCGTAAGTCCAGTTAATAACATCGAATGGGAGACCTCCGAATACCAGATCGTCGAGAACTTACGTAAGCGCTCGAACAAAAAACAGTCATGGATATTCGTATAAATAAAATAACAGGACAAACCGCGCCCATCGGCGAAGGCCCGGATGCGGTCTTCACAACGCTTGATATGCGCAACTTGATCAAGGGGGACATCAAGCCCAATGATGGTAAACAAATCCAGCCTTTCATCCCGATGCTTGATGTAAGAAGTCAGCGCATCCACCCCACCGCTAAATAAAAGACCGCACACCTGTGGATCACCCTTGTTCTCGACCGGTCTGGTCACTATCTCTTCCTGAAAGGACCAATTTCTTAACTTAAGATCATAGAAATACTGCTTACATCCCTCGAGAGCTTTTATATAAACACTGTCAAGGCACGGCAACTCAAGGCGAGCTCCCGTAGCCCAACAAACGGGTGCCATGACCGCCGCAAATACGATATTCTTAATACTTTCAGGCGCATCCAGCATTTTGTCTGCATAATCCACATAAAAAGAATCTGCACAGAAACAATCAAGATCAGTCAAGAAAGTGAAGGTGATACGATTATCTAACTGCTGTGTATCCACTAAACGGATGTACTTTTTCAAAGCCCCCATACCCACCCCTCATCTTTTAGCTTTTACCGCCCCGTCCACTCATCAAGCTTATCCAGGATACCGGCATCAACGGAAGGATCAAACTTTCTAGCAACCAAGCAGGAAGAAACAACCAACGCGCCATAATCTTTTTCCGTAAAGATCTTGGGATTACGCTTGTGTTCACTCCAATCTACATAGCAAAGCTCGGACGCAAGCTCTTTACGGAACGGACCATTAAATACAAGTGTCAGAAAAAAACTTTCATCCGGGATCACCACATTCTTGAAGAACTCATAATATGAATCGTCTTTCTCAAGGTAATCAAGGATGAACTTTACACAAGGGGCCGTCAGCGTAAACCAGGCTGACCCGAAATAAAACGCTGCTTCACCAGCGCCGCGCACGGTCGACAACTTCACCAAAGGCGTCTGCTCTTTCTTAAAGACCCCGAACGTATGCCGCTCCCCGCCCGTTACCAGCGAATATAAACGACGCATGACCTTGCTCAATAAGCTGCCATGCATCATCCAGGGCGGATAAGCGATCTCGTTCCTTTTCAAGAATCTCTTATAAATAGGATTTTCAGGGCCAAAGCCCCGCATGAAATTCTTGCCAGAATGCTTCTTAAGGAAATCAAAGATACCGGCATTGGACTTGATGGGATAATCCTGGCCGCTCATGAACCAGAAATAGTCATGGGCCCTTCCTGAACGCGCTGCCGCCTTCAGCAAAGAAAGAGTGGCGTCGACCTGGGATATCTGCCCCCACTGGACGTTGATCCGGTCATTATCGGCAATGAAGAAAATGTTATTCCCTGTGATAATAGCAGGCTGTATGTTCGATTTTTTATCGACGTGAATATAAAAATCAACCCCATCTTCACCTCTGGCGTAGTCCAATGCCTTGATCAGGCGATTGATCTGCTGCGGGTCTTTGTGGCACTGTATCAAATACGCTAGGCGCATAGATCAAGCTCTCCTGACAGGTTGCGGCACTTTATAGTCTCCCGAGTTGGCTAAAAAAGCCGGCACACTTAAAAGCCCCAGCAATGTCCCCAAACCGTAAGCCAAATGGATCAACAGAAAAAGATCGGGCAAGGCCCCGTACAACAAACCCAAGGGACGGTCGGACTCGCGTGATGATCTGAAGGCAAAGTAAACCGCCACTGCCCAGTACAAAACCAAAAGTCCCAGTAAAGGAAGCCAATTGGACGCCACGCCCCATGAAATAAAAGCAGCCAGCGTCACAACAAACGCGAATGGCACAAAATGGCGTATCCCGAAACACGCTGGTGCAACGGCCATGGTCAACCCAACGCCAAACCCATTGCAGAATTTCTGATGCAGCAAGCCTTTGAAACTCGGGCGAGGATAATGATACGATTTGATCAAAGGATCGAAATAAAACTTGAACCCTGCCGCTTTCATGCGCTGATGGATCTCATTGTCTTCCGTCCTGACAAGGCGCTCGTCGTATCCCCCGACCTTCAGAAATACTTCCCGGCGGTAAGCCGCGTGCGCCAGAGTATCCACATGCCTAGCAGGTCCTGGATTCCTAAATCCGGCC
>PEAF01000009.1 GCA_002753465.1 Candidatus Omnitrophota bacterium | reverse complement strand
CGTTCAGCGCGTCACGCTCCTTCGACACTTCAGCAATAACAGAAGAACGATCCTTTAGCTGAGCATTTAAATTCTCACTTTGAACACTTAACTGCGCCAGCTTATCTTCCAGCGGTTTACGCGCGTCAGAGATCTTCGACGGGATAGATGCATTCAGCGCTTTCAAAGACTCTTGCGCTGACATTAATTCTTTTTCAATGGCAGCCCTGGACTGGCTCACGCCGCCAAGTTCATTCTGCAAGGCATGGTACTGATCGTTGAGCTTCACTAAAGCATCCGCCTTAGCCAAGGCTTCCGCCTGAGACTGTTTCAATCCTTGCTGCACTTCCGTAACCTTCGCCTCAAGTGGCAACCGCACAGACGCCAACTGCGCCGGCATCTTATCAAGAGCATCTTTAAGCGCAGCCTGGGCCTGCGCCAAACTGCCGGCCAACTTGCCCAACTGATCTTGTGACGCCTTCAACTGTGCGTTCAGCGCGTCACGCTCCTTCGACACTTCAGCAATAACAGAAGAACGATCCTTTAGCTGAGCATTTAAATTCTCACTTTGAACACTTAACTGCGCCAGCTTATCTTCCAGCGGTTTACGTGCGCCGGAAATCTTCGACGGGATTGACGCATCCAACTCTTTTAATTGCGCATTAAGCTTCGCCACCATATCCTCTAAAGGCTGCCTTGCCGCTGCAACCTTATCCGGGACAGACGCCTCAACAGCCTTCAGCTGTTCGTTCAGCTGCGCCAGTTTATCTTCCAATGGTTTACGTGCGTCGGATATCTTCGACGGGATAGATGCATTCAGCGCCTTCAAAGACTCTTGCGCTGACATTAATTCTTTTTCAATGGCAGCCCTGGACTGGTTCACACCGCCAAGCTCATTTTGCAAGGCATGGTACTGATCGTTAAGTTTCACTAAAGCATCCGCCTTAGCCAAGGCCTCAGCCTGAGACTGTTTCAAGCCCTGCTGCACTTCAGCCACCTTCGCCTCGAGCGGCGCACGCAACGACGCCAATTGCGCCGGCATCTTATCCTGAGCATCCTTAAGCGTAGCCTGGGCCTGCGCCAAACTGCCGGCCAATTTACCCGACTGATCTTGTGACGCCTTTAACTGAGCACTCAAAGCATCGCGCTCTTTAGACACTTCAGCGATAACAGAAGAACGGTCCTTTAGCTGAGCATTTAAATTCTCACTTTGGGCACCCAGCTGCACCAGCTTATCTTCCAACGGCTTACGCGCGTCAGAGATCTTCGACGGGATAGATGCATTCAGCGCCTTCAAAGACTCTTGCGCTGACATTAATTCTTTTTCAACAGATGCCTTGGACTGGCTCACACCGCCAAGCTCATTCTGCAAGGCATGGTACTGATCATTGAGCTTCACTAAAGCATCCGTCTTAGCCAAGGCTTCCGCCTGGGCCTGTTTCAGTCCCTGCTGAGCTTCGGCAACCTTCGCCTCGAGCGGCGCACGCGCCGACGCCAACTGCACCGGCATTTTATCCTGAGCATCCTTAAGCGCGGCCTGGGCCTGAGCTAAACTGCCAGCCAACTTGCCCGACTGATCTTGTGACGCCTTTAACTGAGCACTCAAAGCATCGCGCTCTTTAGACACTTCAGCGATAACAGAAGAACGGTCTTTTAGCTGAGCATTTAAATTCTCACTTTGGGCACCCAGCTGCGCCAGCTTATCTTCCAGCGGTTTACGTGCGTCCGAGATCTTCGACAGGATAGATGCATTCAGCGCCTTCAAAGACTCTTGCGCTGATATTAATTCTTTTTCAACAGATGCCTTGGACTGGCTCACACCGCCAAGCTCATTCTGCAGGGCATGATACTGATCGTTGAGCTTGACTAAAGCATCCGTCTTAGCCAAAGCCTCCGCCTGGGCCTGTTTCAAGCCCTGCTCAACATCGGCAACCTTCGCCTCGAGCGGCGCACGTACCGATGCCAACTGCCCCGGCATCTTATCAAGGGCATCTTTAAGCGCGGCCTGGGCCTGCGCCAAACTGCCGGCCAACTTGCCCGACTGATCTTGTGACGCCTTCAACTGAGCGTTCAGCGCGTCACGCTCTTTAGACACTTCAACAATAAGCGCTGCGTTATTTTTTAACTGGCTATTCAAATTTCCGGATTGAGCACTTAACAGCGCCAACTTATCTTCCAACGGCTTACGGGCATCGGAGATCTTTGACGGGACAGACGCCTCAACAGCCTTCAGCTGTTCGCTCAGCTGCGCCAGTTTATCTTCCAGCGGTTTACGCGCGTCAGAGATCTTCGACGGGATAGATGCATTCAGCGCTTTTAGGGACTCCTGCGCCGACATCAATTCTTTCTCAATGGAAGCCTTGGATTGACCCACCCCACCCAGCTCATTCTGCAGGGTGCGATACTGATCGTTGAGCTTCACCAAAGCATCCGCCTTAGCCAAAGCCTCCGCCTGGGCCTGCCTCAATCCCTGCTGCACTTCAGCTACCCTGGCCTCCAAAGGTACACGCACCGACGCCAATTGCTCGGGCATCTTATCCTGGGCCTCTTTAAGTGCCGCCTGCGCCTGGGCTAAACTTCCCGCCAATTTAGATGACTGCTCTTGTGCTGCCTTCAATTGGGCATTCACCGCATCACGCTCTTGAGACACTTCTGCGATAACAGAGGCGTTGTCCTTTAACTGAGCAGTTAGACGCTCAGACTGAGTCCCTAACTGCGCCAGCTTATCCTCTAACGGCTTGCGTGCCTCAGCCATCTTCGACGGAATAAACGCATTCAGCGCCTTCAAGGACTCTTGCGCCGATATTAATTCTTTCTCGATAGAAGCCTTGGATTGCCCCACCCCGCCCAGCTCATTCTGCAGGGCGCGATACTGATCATTGAGTTTCGCCAAAGCAGCGGCCTTTTCCTGTACCTCAGCCTGAGCCTGCTTCAACCCCTGCTCAACATCGGCGACCTTCGCCTCGAGCGGAGCACGCACCGACGCCAACTGCCCCGGCATCTTATCCTGAGTATCTTTAAGCGCGGCCTGTGCCTGCGCTAAACTGCCGGCTAATTTGGATGACTGATCCTGTGCTGCTTTCAACTGAACGTTCAGCGCATCCCGCTCTTTAGAAACTTCCGCAATGACAGATGAACGTTCTTTTAACTGAGCGCTCAGATTGTCGGATTGAGCGCTTAACTGCGCCAGCTTGTCCTCGAGCGGCTTTTTCGCTTCAACGATCTTCGACGCCATCGACGCCTCTAAAGCACTCAGCTCGGCACGCACCGTGGCGACCGCCTGCTTACCCGCATCAACGGCATTTTCATGTTGCGTTTTTAGCGTTTGTATTTGTTCCAGCAAAGGCTCCTTGGCATCAGCCACTTGCTGCGCTACCGTCGAGTTCTGTGCCTTTAATGCCTCTTGCACAGAAGTTAACTCCTGATCAACCAATGCTTTAGACTTGGCCACCCCGGCAAGCTCGTCCTGCAAGGTGCGGCACTGATCATTTAACTTCGCTAAAGCGCCGGCCTTTTCCTGTGCTTCGGCCTGAGACTGCTTTAGCACCTGTTGGACTTCAGCGAGCTTGGCCTCCAACGGCATCCGTACCAGCGACAGCTGCTCCGGCACCTTTTCCTGAGCGCCCTTAAGCTCCGCCTGAGCCTGCACCAAACCCGCCGTCAATTTGGCCGAGAGCGCCTGAGCCGTTTTCAACTCTGCCTGCAAGGCATCGCGCTCTCTAGACACTTCAGCAACAGTGGATGAACGGTCCTTTAACTGCGCACTCAGATTCTCGGCCTGCACACCAAGCTGCGCCAGCCTATCTTCCAGCGGCTTGCGCGCTTCAGCGATCTTTGACGGAATAGAAGCATCTAATTCTTTGAGCTGCGCGTTCAATTTGGCGATCGCATCCTCTAAAGGTTTACGCGCCTCGGTAACTTTGCCTGGAACAGACGTCTGCGCATCCTTAAGCTGTTCGCTCAATTGCGCCAGCTTGCCTTCCAGCGGCAGTTTCGCCGCCGCCACTTTAGCCGTAAGGGTTTGCTTCAGCGCATCCATCTCGGCACGGACAGAAGCCACGGCCCGATCCCCCTCAGCCGCCGCACTGGCCTGCTGGGCCTTGAATGCCTTGACCTGCTCGGCTAGCGCTGCCATGGATCTTTCCAGGTCAACCCTGGCCGCATCGGCCTGTGCCAACGCCTTCTTGACCGACGCATTGTCAGCCTGCAACGCATCGATGCGCGCCTGCTTCTCGCTGGCCTTCGCCTGCCACTCTTCCAAATTCTTTTGCAATAAAGCAACCTTCTCGCCCAGAGCCCTACTGTCACCGCTGAGCTTAAGCGCCAGACCGTCTTTTTCACTGGTCATCGCCGACAAAAGATCCGTAAGGTCCTTCTTTTCCCTGAGCCCGGCCGCAATATCAGCTTCACGCGCTGCAATATCGTTCTTAAGCCGCGCCGCATCATCCTTAGCGCCCTTTAGCTGCCCCTCGAAGGAGGCTGTGATCTGTTTGATCTTTTCCTGGGACATTGACTGCTCAGCCGCCACACGCGCATCGACGCCCACTTTAGCGTCGGCAAGCGACACATTGATACGGGCAAGCTCGGCACGCAGTTTATCCTGCTCCACCTTAGCCATCATCAGCTGCTGTGCCAGATCAGTTTGCTGCGCTGTCAGGTCTGAGAGCCGTTCATTTTTCTGATCTACACTGATCTTGGCAAGCCTCAACTCCTGCTCCAGCTGCCTGGCCTGCCCCTGGATCACCGTTGTAGCCTGGGATACCTTTTCAGCGACGATGCGCTCCTGGTCAAAAACATCTTTCTGCAGACGGTCAACACGCGCCTGCAACAGGTCCTTCTCGGTCTTTATAAAGTCCAGCGCCAGGCGCAGCGACTCTTTATCCGCCGTGACCCTGGAAAGTTCAGATTCCCGGGAAATAAGCTTGTCTTTCAACCCCTTAAGATCTTCCTGGAGAAAATAGATCTCATCCTTGCGGACAAGCTCCCCCATATCCGACGCCATAACATACGGGCACGGCGTATTGGACGCTAAAAAGATCACGATCAAAGTGACTAGGAATAGATTATTGTTTTTCATAGGCTTTCATATTGGTGTTGACAATGTCGACCATCTTCGTGAGCTTCTTCTTAAGCTCCCCCAACCTTACGTTCAGCGCCGCGATCTCTTTCTGCTGTGCTGCCTTTTCCTGTGCCAAAGCGTCAACCGACCCCGTCAACGTCTGGACCCGCGCGTTAAGCTCCGCGTTAACGTCCGCCAAATCATTCGCCTTCTTCCGGGCCGTCAGCGCATCCGCCTCCTTGACGCGCGCCAATGCCTCGGCGGAATTCTTTTCAGTCAGCAACTGAGTAATGCTATCGGTGAGTTTGATATTACTGGCCATCATCTGATCCAGGCGCTGCTCCATCGCTGCCATACGTCCGCGATCCGCAGAAGCGTCTTCAGCGGCATACCTGACCGGTGCCGGCACATCAACAGCATCGGCGGCGCCACGGTCGACGGGCTTGGGGCGCGACACCGCATCCCGCCCGCCAGCTCCGGGTGAATATGTTTCGATCCCCGCAGGCACCTCGGCCTTAGAAACCCCCTCAGGCTCGACGGCAGGCGCAGGCTTCTTGACGGCAACCCGCGGCGCATGCGCACCCTGGCTCGATGGCGTAACAACGCTGCCGACCACGATCGATGCGAATTTCTGTTCCGTGATCGCCTTGTCTCCGTCAGCAACGGTCAACTTAGCCATCACCGGAAATGTCTCAAGGACCTTCAACGGCGCCATTTCGCCGTCAGGAAGCGCAACCAAAACAAGATCGCCAGGCTTGACCTCGCTCTCGGTCATATCGGTAAAAGCAACCTTATATTTGTAATTGATATTAATAATTTCGGCGGCCAATGAACGCGGAATAAAAACAAGAAAAAGAAGAAAAACGAACAACACTCTGCCCATAAGCATCAAGTCCTTGTCATTTAATGTAATTTTATAATATTTTTTATATTTTAACTCTTATCTAGAGTTAAGACAACTAGTTATGTTTATATTATGTTTTTTACGCGCCACGGGATGTGTGATGTAGCGATGCTGCGAGGATAATCCTGTCCGTAAATCAAAACAGCCGCCCGTGACTGATCCGCAGATGCCGGCACAAACAGATCCGGCGGCCAATATTGATCAATGGAAAAACTGATAAATGCCTAAATAGGCGGCAATGCCAGCCAGATACCCGATCAATGCGATCAAGCTGACCCGGCGAAGATACCAGAAAAAATCAATACGCGCCAATCCCATCACCACAACACCCGCGGCTGAACCAATGATAAGAATGCTGCCGCCCGTTCCCACCGCATACGCCAAAAGCTCCCACAGCTTCGCATCCGTTGGATGCTGCGCTAACGAATACATGCCCATCGTTGCCGCCGTTAAGGGTACATTGTCGACAATCGCGGATAAAAATCCCAAGGCGGTGGCGATCACGTCCTTATTGCCCCAATGCTGGTCCATCCATCCGGAAAAACGTGTTAAAATACCCGCGGTATCCAACGCCGCGACTGCCAAAAGTATCCCCAGAAAGAATAAAACGCTTGAAAAATCGATCTTAGACAAAGCGGTCGGCGCCTTCAGATGCGCCCGCGTATCATCATGCATCAGGTCCGTAGCCAGCCACACCACGCCCAGGCCCAACAGCATCCCGGCCACCGGCGGCAAACCGGTCAGCGATTTGAACACCGGGACAAATACCAGGGCGGACAAACCCATCCAGAAAACCTGCCGGGAGCCCGGCAATACAGCAGGCCCCTTCTCAACAGGGGCGGCAACAGCACCCGCCTTGATCATCGATGAAAACCAAACAAGCGGGACCAGCGTTGCAACAAAGCTCGGGATAAGAAGCATTTGCATGATGCGCACGGAACTGACACGTCCGCCGATCCACAGCATGGTCGTTGTCACATCCCCAATAGGCGTCCAGGCCCCTCCGGCGTTAGCCGCGATAATGATCATGCTGGCAAATACCAGCCGGTCCTCTTTATCCTCAACAAGGCCTGACATCAGCGTCGTCATCACGATGGCGGTCGTCAGATTATCCAGCACAGCAGAAAGGAAGAACGTGATCAACGATATGACCCAAAGCAAAGCACGTTTATTCCTTGTCGTGATGGCCCTGGCTACTATTTGAAAACCACCGTGCGTCTCCATGAGCTGGACGATGGTCATCGCTCCGATAAGAAAGAATACGATCTGCGCAGCGCCCTGCAAGTGCTCACCCCATTTGGCCATAACAAACTCATGTGACGCGGTGCCCTGCTGGAGCATGACCAGTGCCCAGCACGCGACCGCCGTCAAAAGCGCCACGGCCGTTTTATTAATGCCGGTCTTATGCTCCAGGGCGATGACAGCATAACCAAGAATAAAAATAATGATCATCAAGACTTCAACCATACTCACCTCTGTTTTATCTGCGTGACAGACCTAACGCATTTTCCGAACACCAGCCAACCACCACCTTAATCCGACATGACCATACCTGAACAGCTCTTCAAACGACCTGCTTTTTATCAGTCTTTTTAAAATATACGCGGGACGAAAATAAAACGCGGCATAGAATTTCTGTACATACATATCCAGCTCTTCCCGCGACATTTTGGTCCAGGGGTTCGGAAAATCCTTTTCCGCCGAGCACTTCAACACATAATCACGCCAGTGGTCCTGACCCGTCTTGGCGATCATCACATCATTCAATCCCGTATTAGGCTTGGCAATAGTCCGGCAGACCTGGACATAGTCAAGCTCAAGTTCTTTGGCAAAATCAATGGTCGCCAGAAGGCTCTCGGGCGTGTCCCCCGGATTGCCGACCATAAAAAAGCCCAGCGTTGCGATTTTGGCTTCGCGCGTCGCCTCGATAGCGCGGCGTATCTGCCCCACATTAACGCCTTTATCAATATTGACCAACACATCCGTCGAAACAGACTCAATGCCGTAATAGATCTTCCGGCACCCTGCCGCATAGGCGGCATGCAGGATCTCCGGGTCAACCTGATCGACACGGCTCCGGCATGACCACTCAATCTTTATCCCCCGCCTCACGATCTCCCGGCAGAAGTCACTCACAAAAGTTCTCGAGGAAAAGAAGGACGGCGAGAAGAAATCGATTTCGCGCGCACCAAAATCGTTATAGCACTGCTGGATCTCATCCACAACGCTCGCCACCGTCCTGTGCCTGAAATGATTTCTGTTGATCGCACAAAAGGAACATGTGAACGGGCAACCCGTGCTGGTCAGCACAATGGTGTAGTTCTTGCGTTGCGATGTGAAGGAGCTATACAGATGATTCGGCAGTAAATGCCGGGCCGGGAAAGGATACTCATCAAAATCGATCTGGCGGTCTGACGGGGAATTAACCCGCACTTCTCCGTTTGACCGATACACCAACCCCTTAACACTCTCGAGGCTTGCCCCTTGCTCCAGACATGCGATCAGTTCCGGCAGAGCATCATTCGCCTCCCCGGTTATCCCGTAATCAAAGCAACCGTGGGCAAAGGACTCCCTGGGATAAAGATTGATATTGATCCCGCCGACAACAACCTTGACATTGAGGCGCTGTTTTAAGAATGTCGCCCACTCAACCACCCGGTGGAACCAATAGGTGTCCGCCCGAAACCCGATAAGGTCCGGTGCAAAATCCTTAATACGAACGAGGGTCTGTTCTTTGGACAGCTTTAAGGCATTGGCCTCGATGATGATGACGCGATGCCCTGCTTTTTCCAGTACAGCCGCCACATAGGCCAGCACTATCGGCGGCGCATGACAAAATTCCTCATCAACGACCCTCAGGTTTTCCGAGAAATCCTGATGATCAAATGGGCAGTGCACCAGTGCGATCTTCATCCGGGTGTAAAACTCCGTATATTATTTCAATATTCCACAAAGACTTTTAAGCGTACCCCATTTATACGACATGAGAAAATTAAGCTCCAGCACACCGCAAAACCCGCAACCGGAACAATGCACGGCCGGCAGCTTGGCAAAAGCCCTGGCAAAACCGGCTTCGAGGCAGTTCGGCAATTTTTCCGCATACGCGATACGGTCACACGGCATGAGCGTTCCATCGGTGCTCAGGATGCAGAATATCTTACCCGCCCAGCATTGGAGCGGCGGATACTGCGGCCAATGGTAAATATGCTCCAGACCCGCCAAAGAATTACGTAAACAGGCCGGGCCTTTTTTCTTTTGCCCGATCAACGCGCCGACAGCGCGGAGGTGATCTTCCCGGCAAGGCTCAAGGCTGGCCACATCCTCAACCCCACGGTACAGGCCCTTTAAAGGCTGCAGTGCCACCAGGGTGTCAAACTTCTTCGCCGTGTCCTGAAGGAACGGTGTTTCTTTAATATTATACTTCGTCAGTGTCGTCGAAAAGATAAATCTCAGTTTAGCATCACGCGCCGCGTGGGCCGCTGCCATCGCCATCTTAAACGACCCCCTGCCCCTGACCTGATCATGGATATCCTCAGGGCCATCCAGGCTGATCTTCAAGAAATCAAGGCATTGAAGCCGGGATATATTTTCGGGGATCCCCGCCCCCGTTGAATTCATCTCGGTAGAAATGCCTCTTTTTTTGGTCTCTTGCAGTATTTGAAAAATATCCGCATGCAGCATCGGCTCACCGCCGCTGTAGGATATGGTCTGCGTACCCAAGGCCGCCATTTCATCCAGGATGGGGATGATACGGTCCATGGACATCTCGCGCCCGGGCGTCTTCCAGACATTACAATATTGACATCTCAGGACACAGCGGTTGGTCAACTGCCACCGCACGGCCAAGGGCACTCTGGCATTAAAGAACCTTACCCTTGCCAGTGAACAAACAGCCTTATATTTATTTTTGATCCGCATATTTTAAGAACTCAGCCGTTCCTTTCAATTAATGATACTGAAAGATCAAGCCGAAGTGTTCGGTTTTATCAAAAACTTATTTCTAAAATTGTTAAGCGAATATAATATACCCTCTGTCAGTTAAAGTTTTTCGATGCACATCAAGGAAAACGGCGCATAGCAACAAATCCATGGGCTATAAAAAATCCCTCAGCGTTTTTGCCCTCCTGGCCCTGATCATGATCTCTTTGCTTTTGATCATACATCGCCCGCCATCACCCCCCGGTAAAAGGCCCAATATTTTGCTGATCACGGTTCGCCCTGGAGCATAAGATCACCTGGGGTTATACGGCTATTCCCGTCCTACAAGCCCCAACCTCAACAGGCTCGCCAGTGAATCGACTGTTTACAAGAATGCCTACACACCGATCCCGTGGACAAAACCATCGATCATTGCCCTCATGACAGGACAATATCCATTCAAAAACACGACAATTAAAAACAGCGCCTCATTACCCGGGGACCTTCACGCACTAGGCTACCGTACCTGTGCCGTCATCGGCACCAACGTTGCCCGAGATTTTGCCCACGCCGATGAAGGGTTCGATGTTTTTATAGATAACCGTACGTTGAAAACGAACAAAGACACCGAGACTTCTCAAGCAAGCACCATTGCGCGCCAAAGCATCCCGTTTTTAGCCAGCACTCCGGCCATCACTCAGCCAACCTTCCTATGGTTATTTTTTAAAGACCCTCATTGGCCGTATCTGCCACCGCCTGAATACCGAGAGACCTTCATTGATGATGAGCTGTACATGAGAACAACACAATCCCTGGCCATCAATGAAGATCCGAATAATTCAATCGGAGGGATCGGTGAAGCAAGGCTAAAGAACGCCAACAATGAATTTATAACAAACAAGGCGTACTATATCTCACAATATGACGCTGAAATAGCGTATCTGGACAGCCAGATCGGCCTCATCCTTTCCTACTTAAAACAACAGGGCACCTATGACGATTGGATGATCATCTTTTCTTCAGATCACGGCGAAAGCCTGGGTGAAGATAATTATTTCTTTGATCACGGCTATATGCTGAACCAGGAAGTCGTGCGCATCCCCCTGATCGTTAAAGCGCCTCATCAAAAAGCCTGCGCCTTAACAACAAGTCCCGTGGCAATCTTTGATATTTATCGGATCATAAAAACCTTACTGGGCCAGTCAACCACCGGCAACCTTCAGGGACGGATCGGTCCATATATTGCACTGGAAAACTCTGCGGAACACGAAAAAACCGGGGAGAAACGATACGGCGGCGTATCAGAAAAAATAAAATTTATTTACAGTAACACTTCTGAAAAGGCTTTTTTCTACGACATATCAATACAGCACGGTGAACGCCCGATGACATTGTCCGAGATCAAAAAACAAAACCCTGACAGGACATTAAATGAGGCGCGGCGCTTCTTCAGGCAAGCTCCCATGAATGTTTCCAGTCAAGCCGAGTTAAAATCGCTCGGCTATTTGCAATAACATGCCCTGGCCGCATGTACAAAAAAATCGGCCTGCACATATGCTCGGCCATTAATACATCCAGAGCAAAGAATGCCGCCAACAAACAGCCGATCAAAACAGCCCTAAAAATTTCTTCAAAGATGTCATTTTAAGAAAATCCCCGCGCGTTCAAGAATTATTTAAGCTGCATTCTAAAGATTTAATATATGATTTAATATGCTTGGCAATAACATCTAGGGGGGCGCTTGGACAAGATCGCAGAACTTGAGAACAGATCGATTTACCTGATACGCGAAGCCTATGCACGCTTGAGTCCGACGGCCCTTTTATGGTCCATCGGCAAAGATTCCACGGCCATGCTGTGGATCGCCCGTAAAGCTTTCTTCGGACATATCCCGTTCCCCGTCATCCATATCGACACAAGCTATAAGTTCAAACAGATCTACGCCTTCAGGGACCGCTACGCCAAAGAATGGGGCCTTGACCTGAAGATCAGCCGCAATGAAGCGGCCCTGGCCGCGGGTGTCTCACCGCATCAAGAAAAACTCGCCTGTTGCCATGCCTTAAAGACGGAAGCGCTCAAAGGCACGATCGCCCAACTCGGGCTCAAGGCCGTTCTCCTGGCCATACGCCGCGATGAACACGGGATACGCGCCAAAGAGCGTTATTTTTCCCCCAGAGCCCGGGACTTTAAATGGAATTATCTCGACCAGCCGGCGGAGCTCTGGAACGCCTTTCATCCCGGCAGCCATAGCGATGAACACACCCGCATTCACCCCATGCTTCACTGGACCGAACTGGATATATGGAAATATACGGCCCGTGAAAAGATCCCGACCGTTGATCTCTACAAAGCCTTTCACGGCCAGCGCTATCGCAGCATCGGCTGTGAAACCTGCTGCACATCCATAAGCTCGACGGCTAACACCGTCCCCAGGATCATCCGGGAACTTGAAACCACGCGCGTCGCCGAGCGCAGCGGACGGGCGCAGGACAAAGAGAACACCTATACCATGCAGAAACTGCGTAGCCTAGGGTACATGTGATGGAAAAGCCACACCACAATATCGTTATCGCGGGTGATGTTGACCACGGCAAATCCACCCTGATAGGCCGCCTGCTACTGGACACCCGGTCGCTGCCTGAGAATAAATTGGCTGAAATCAAAGACATTTGCCGGAAGCTCGGCCAAAACACCGAACTGGCCTACCTGATCGACCAGCTCAAAGAAGAGCGCGAGAACAATATGACCATCGATACCGCGCAAGCCTTCTTAAAAACGACGCGGGCGACCTATACGCTGATCGATGCGCCCGGACACGTCGAATTCATCAAGAACATGCTGACCGGTGCTGCGGAAGCTGATGCCGCCGTGCTCATCATCGACATCAGCCAGAACATCCAAGAGCAAACCCGGCGGCATGCATATTTGCTCCGGATGCTGGGAATAAAAAACATTTTCGCCGTTCTCAACAAGATCGATCTGGTGGACTATAGCCATGACCGTTTCCTGGAAAAAAAGAAGGCACTTCTGGATGTCCTGAATACCTTGGACATAGTGCCAATCAACGTAATCCCGGTGTCCGCCAAAGAGGGCATCAACATTACCCGTAAAAGCGCCCGCACGAAATGGTACCGCGGCCCAACTCTTGTTAAAGCGCTGGACATCATTCCGACCATACAAGAAACCGTCAGGGCGCCATTCCGCTTTCCGGTTCAGGATATCTACACCATCGGCGGAGAAACGATCCTGGCAGGGCAAATAGCCTCAGGACAAATAACCGCGGGGCAGAACGTCATCATCCTGCCCTTGCTTAAGAAAGCACTTGTCCGCTCCATAAAAATATTCGGAAAATCTTCGCGGAAGGCTTCAGGCGGGGAGAGTATCGGGCTTGTTCTGGGTAGCGGCGCAGGCATCACCCGGGGCTGCGTGATCAGCGGCATAGACGCCCCTCCGTCGATCTCACGCCGCTTTGCGGGCAACCTTTTCTGGTTCGGCAAAAACACACTCAAGATCAATGATGCCGTCACGATCACCTGCGCCACTCAAACCACTGACGGCCACGTAACCGGCATACACCAACGCAAAGACCCTGCCCAAATAAAACCTATCGAGAAAATTTCTTCCGCCATGAAGACCCACGAGATGGCACGCGTGACCATTGCGGTCAAAAAGCCGATCGTCATTGAACCGTCAGGCGCCACGCATACCCTGGGAAGATTCACGGTCACTCAAGGCGGCCGCCTGCTGGGAGCCGGTGTTTTTACGTGATCAGAAAAGCGGCGTTCCGTCGAATTTAAGCTTCCTTATCTCATCAGCACCATAACCGGCAACCTTCAAAATGGTCGGTGTCACGTCATAAATGGCCGGAGCCGTATGTATTTTCCTGTTGGCAAAAATAACGCCAGGCACCAAAGTCGGATCAAATAAGTGGTCACCCGACCAGTTCTTCTTATTATCCTCGATCAGGGCCCCCGGCGCACCCCCCATGGCCGTCTGCCATGAAGCGCGGTATCCCACATTAAAACCAACAACAAGGTCCGGCGCGTCTTTCGCGTATTTTCCGTGAGAAATATCTTCCTGATAATAAACATTTTTGACGACGGTCGCCCCGCCCTTCTCATCAACCCATGCCTTAAGGCCCTGAACGATCTCCGCCTTTAGCGCCTGCTCATCTTTACCTGCCTTGACGATCCCCTGGCCTTCTCTGCGCACACGGTTGATATAGATCCCACCGAACCCGGCGGCGTATGCCCTGGTACGGCTCCAATCAATATCCTCAAATAGCTCGCCGCCGAAATCAGCTGACGGGTCTTTTAACACAAGATACCCATGCTGCCTTAACCAGCTATTCAAATGCACCGCTCTTTTAAATGTACCGAATCCGTGATCCGATAAAACCACAAGGATATCGTTAGGGCCCAGCCGCTTTAGCACTTTGCCCAAAAGGCCGTCCATCTTCTCGTACCACCTTTCTATTTCACCGCCATACACCGTGCTGGCTTCATAGACAGGATGCCCCGGGTCCGTGTACCGCCAGAACATGTGTTGGATGATGTCCACAGGCTCGAAATAGGCAAACAGAACGCCATTCTCCAGACGGCCCAGTTCATGTTCAAAGATGGCCGTGCGCTGCTGCCACACATCATTGACCTGCTCGATAAATGCCTGTTCCAAAAGCCGTTTTTCATTCAGCCCCCAGACATCCATGGGCATGCCCTGCGTATGATAAAGCCCGACACTCCCGGCCAATTCACCGGCATAACCCTGCGGATAAGAAATGGGAAATAAAGGCTGACGTGGATCAAAATTGATCGGCCCGACGTAAAGCTTGAATTCAGGAGCCGTCTCAAGTAAATACATTTTATAAATACCCCTGACCTTACGCAAAGGGCCCATATCAAATTCAACCTCGCTCCAATCACTCCAATGGCCCACCTGAAGCTCTATTTTCTTACCGGCATATTCAACGGATACGCCACCGTTAACACCTGCTGTAACCTGAAACGGCACCGTCGCATTCCGGCTGCTGCCATCCATGTCCCGCACCCTCGGGCCAATGAGATCCATTTTCATCACCGCCGCCTTATCGACCTGGACAACGCGACCGCCGACATCACGCCCCTCTTCGGGTAACGACGTATAAAAAGTAAACGTGCCCTGCGTACCTAAAATATCCGGAACGCCCATGCCCGAAAGCATTTTCCCGTGGATTTTATGCGGGGGGAATGTATCAGGACAACCCAAAACAACGGTATTGACCTTGCGGGCCGAGGTGTAATCCCAAAACCCCTTGGCTTTCAGCGCACTGACAGGGCGGCCGTATTGCATTTTAGACAGCGTTAGATCAAGGGCATAGGTCTTAGGGTCACGCACGATAAAATCAAATACCCCGCTCTCACCGGGATTCTTCCCTGTCGCAAATGCCGCCCAGGCCACAGGAGACTGCGCCGGATTGGTCGTCGCCAGACGGCTATACGCCCCTGTCTGTGCGAGGCGGGAAAAGTTAGGCAATCGCCCGGCCTTCATCATCGGCTCCATGATCTCGGGGCTAAGCGCATCCATGCCTAAAACAATCATCCTCTTATTAAAATCTTTAGAAGTCTTCATAGTCGATATCCCCGTTACCAGTAGCGCCAGAATAATAAGAAAGATAATTACGCACGGCCCTTTATGCCGGCCGATGAATCCCAGCATCCTCTTCACATAAAGCAATGCCACGCCCAAAACCCCGGCCAGGAAAGCCAGGAGCCCGGCCCCAAGGTTCAGAAAAGTATACCCACTACCAGGGTCGATATATAAAAAGATCACGCCAAGGCTCCCCTTAAAACCATATGCCTATCTCGTCGCCGGGCCAGCGCCACCATGCCCGTCTTTGTCATGTTGACCCGCAAACATCAACACCCCCAACACATACCGCCATCCATGCCGCAGCAAATGGAATTTCGACGTGCCCTGCCGGCGCTCGATCCACTGAGTCGGGATCTCAACAAACCTTGCCCCGCGGCGAAAAGCCTTGACCGTCATTTCCATTGAGATCTCAAAGCCCCTGCTTGTCAAAACCACATCCCTCAGGATCAACTTCCGATACATCTTAAATGAATTGGTCGCATCATGACAACGCCCCCGCAGCAGTGCCGCAAAGAATAAATTCACCGCCCTTGAACCGGCAGCTTTCAGCCAATCGCCCCCCTGACGCCTGCCACCAGGCACATACCGGCTGGCAACAACAACATCCGCATCAATGATCAACGCACACATCTTCCTGATCTGTGTAAGATCATCACACGCATCCGCCATGACCACGACAAACGCCGCCCCTTCGGGAACAGCACTGATCCCCGTACGGATCGCCTGAGCAAACCCCTCATGGGCTGAATTAATAACGGAGACCATATCCGGAAACTTCCCGGCAAGCCGATCGGCAAGCTGCGCTGTGCCGTCCGTAGACCCGTCATTAACGATCAATATGCGCTCAACGTCGCTACCGCAAGCCATCAGCTGGTCGATGGTCCCGGCCAGCACTTCTTTTTCATTATAAACGGGAACAATGACAAAAACATTCATCCTGATGGGTCCCTTAAAATTTTTTGACCAAGCCTTGAACATCAACTATAAAACATCATTATCTTATATTAAATCCCCTTTGTCGCCATCACTGACAACCTATCGCACCCTGTCAATCTCAACAATAAAATACCCGTCGCCGGCACTGACGCCGGCTTTTTGCCTGGCGCCAAATAACACAAAATCACTTGAGTCATGCCCCTTAACCAAGGCACGGACATAATCATTGTACGGTGCAAAATAAAACCGTCCGCCATTCAAATACGACCGCGTAAAATGCTCCGCCCTAACCACCACATATCGAATATTATTACGCCGGCAGATCTCTTTTAAAACAGCAATATCTGTTGCGTAATACAATTCGAAGAAGTCCCGCGTACGTCGCCGGACCTCCGCATAATGTGATGAATAGAACGGCAAAGATACCTCTTCCGTCAGAAATACCTTTTTCCCGGTGAAAACAGTAACGCCGTCCATAACAGACGGATGGCCGGCAGTAAGCGCGCCGAAGGGAATACCCTTCATCGCTGCATAGAGACCTTTCTGGTCATAACACCGGACGTCCGGGAACAGCGATGGAAATACCCAGATACAAATAGCTACCAGCACGATCCCCCTGCACAACAACCTTTTTCTTAACTGTGCAAATGCGGTTGCCTGGGCCAAGGCGACGGCGGCGACCAAAGAAAGAACAACCGGTATCCCGAACTTCAAGAACCTTCCCGGCAGGAACAAATGCGCCATCAGCAGCCAGGACATAACATACCAAAACAAAGAACTTATGACGCCCCAATACAACACACGATCGAGTTGAAAGGAGCCGCACCTGGATCTGTAAAAACCCCAAGCCCCCAACCCTATCAACAAAAAACCAGCAGGCGCCTGCCCCTTCATCCCCCAAAGGCGCTCGGCCAATACGTCATCCTGCCAAAGCCGTTCAATATTGTTAACGAAAAACGGGGTTCTTCCATCGCCGGAAAATTCCAGCATATGCCTCATCTGTTCCAGTGAAACCATCCTTCCAAAGAAAGGATCCGCCGGCAGAATAGAAATCAATAGGCCACCCATGACCGCCACGGCCGCCATAGCGAGAATGGCCCAGAGCATGTTTGTCGATGCCGTTCCATGCCGCCGCTCAAGAACAGAATTCACGGCCCATGCCGCGAGCACGGCGGCCGTGATCAGCGCTACCTGAGGATAGAAAACCACTGATACGGCCGTGATAAAAGCGGCGAGCCAGAGATTCCGCCGGAGCATCAAATAGAAAAATCCGCCCAGCAGCGGGAATGCAAATGCGCGCGGATGGCCGCCCGAGAAAGCATGCGTACTCCAGGCGTAAAGAACGATAAGGACGGCCGAAAATACACCGGCCGACCTGGACCAAAGACAGGCGGCACACAAATAACACCCCAGGGCGGTCAAGGCACACAGTATAAACGGCAGGACCTTTGTTAAAATGACGGGATCCATGAATTTGGCGGCCGTGCCATAGATAAGCCGTGTCCCGGACGTATTCCAGGCCCATGTATAGCGCGCCACAAAATCATCTTCTGGCGGAGGATTGCCTTTGTATTGACAGAATGCAGGCTGATACTGCATCACATCGCCCTGGACGCAATACCGATCTCTGATGGCGCTTTGCTGGCAATAAAAAGTCACCGCCGCACTGAATAACAAAACAAAAATGATTCCTAATATATCTTTTAGCAAGGCCTTATTCATCCCGAAACCCTCTGTGTAACGCCGCTGGAGCCCGTGCGTTGAAAGCAAGAACAGCTGATGCCAGGCCGCACAGCCCTAGGCAACGATCAGCCGCGCTTCCTGCAGAACCGCTCGCATCGACGTGAATTTAAACTTGTTGAGCATGGCGCGCAGCTTTACTCTTACACTCCGTACATTCCCATACTGGACCCACCGCTTCCAGTAAGACATACCCGCTTCAGGTAAAATATCATCAAACTCCCAAGAATGAAAATAGGCCAGCGCCGGCTGCCCAAGCGCATTGATCTCAAGGAACTTTCTACTAATAAGCTCCTCAGGAAAGAATCGCAGGAATGTACCTCCGGCAAACGGCATGTTATAGCCTAAGCATTTGAAGACGGGCGGGGGGAATTCCACCAGACCATCGGTGATCAAATAGGGGGCCGTTGGCAAGGCAGGGCATTTAAAAATATTCCGACTTACCGGATATATACTCGAATCATATTTCAAGCCCAACCCCTTCAGGGCGCTGATCGCCCAGTCCATATTCCTGAAAATCGACCACGTCGGTGCGCGATAACCCATGACCCGTACACCTGTTATCCCTTTCAAAATGTCCATGGAGCGCCCCACATCATCAGCAAATTCCTGCGGGGACATTTTATAAACCAGAGCATGCCGGTACCCATGACTCGCGATTTCATGCCCCCGCGAGGATATCTGTGCCACAATTTCAGGTGCACGCTCGGCCACAACGCCCGAAACAAAGAATGTCGCCTTGACCCCGAACTCATCCAGGATCAACATGATCTCCGTTACGTTCTGCACCAGATTGCCGACATGCGCCCGCTGATTACGCTCGAATAAAACAGTCTGAAACCACGCCTCAACATCAACGGTCATGGCGTTACACATATTCTTTTTACCGCCGCGCTCTGACATGAACAAGCTCTCTTTACACATAGAAATTGCTGCCGGCATTTACCCGGCGAAATATTTTCACCGCTGAAATATCAACCGGGTCAAAAAATACCGGTACCGCCGCCAGGTCCGCTCCGTATTAAAATCAAATCGGGGATGATGGACGAGGCGGACCAGCACATACACCACGATGCTCGGCAGCAGGGGCATATGCCGGTAAATCTTCCTATCCAGCACCCATAACTTTAACTTTTTAGGCATGAACGGATACAGGCTAAGTAACAGCATGATTTGCCTGGCATAGGACCCCGTGCCAGGATGCTCAGGATTCTTGACCATGCCAAAACTCTCTAGGCCTTCTTCGATCCTGCGCTTCTTACTCTGATCGATATATCCGTTCTCAAATGCCCACTGCGTTATTTCTGTACCAGGATAATACCTCAGCCAGAAACTTTCACAATGATCCGGCGGATGCTCGGCATAAAACCTCGCCAGCCCAACCAACTCTTCCTCAACCTCATCAGGAAAACCGAAGATCGTATCGCACACCACATAAATATGCCTTCTGCGCAACGATCCTATTGCCGCGGCGATCTTGTCCTGGGATGAAACACGTCCAAGGACGTTTTTGCGCTTCTCCTGATCAAAAACCTGCAAGCCCATCTGGACCTTGAAACAACCGGCATCTTGAAGCGCCTGGGCCACCGGCTCATCGATCAGATCCGGAAAAACATAACACGCAAAAGGGAGCCCTATACGCTGGCGGTATTCCTGAAGGAAAGCCTGCAGCCATTTAACATCGCTGTTAAAAAGATCGTCGGCAAACAGGATGTGACGCGGCGCATATTCTTTTTTCGCGCGCTCCAGTTCCGCGATCACATGACCAACGCTCCGTCGCCGTATCCGGGCCGCACTTTTCCCGTAAAGCCGGTGATAGACATTATTGCAGCAATATTTGCAGGAAAATGAACAGCCCCTGGATGTCATGGCTAAATACCCGCCCTTAAAAACAGGATGGGCATGATAAAAAAGGCCTTTATCGGGAAACGGCAGGGCATCAAGGTCCTCTATCGGCGGACGAATACCGGTGCGGAGTACCTCATCGTCTTTCTTGGACCAAATATTAAGAATGCCTGAACCATCGCCCCCGCTGGCCAAAGAGCGGACAAGATCACGCAGGGGATATTCTCCTTCGCCGATGCATATATAATCAACGCACGAAGAACGTATGACAACCTCCGGCGAAGAAGTTGGATGAATGCCGCCAAAAACGATCCTGCCCTGTGCCACAGCCCTAAGGTCTGCGGCCCACTGGCACGCCCAACGATAATTATCACTGATAACGGAAAAACAAATTAATTGAGGATCAAAGCGCCTGATCTCCCTTAACAGGCGCGCCTTGTAAGACGACAAACCCGCCAGACCGGGATGATCAATGAAGTTGCTTTCGGCAAATAAGATAGGATCAAGAAAGAGCCGTGTCTCAACTCCATCCTGACGTAAAACAGCAGAAAGATATTCGATCCCCAGATTCTCATACCCGGGGCAAACAAAGGCGACCCTCATCACGACCCCCCCTTCAAACACCGCAAGCTCAACCACCCGCGCTTAAACCCCGCATGGGGCCGGCATGATCATTGATGAAAAACCTCATTCGATATCACATCGGCCATATGGGCGGCCAACAGCGCGTTGCCCTTTTTTGTACAATGCCCAAAATCGCCTCCGAACAGATCAATAAAATAGTCTTTATAGTCACCCTTCTGAAGCACATCTTTAAACAGCCGCTCATTATCAATGAATACAATACCCCCTGCGTGACCCTCAAAGATCTTGTTTAACGAGGAAATGTTGCGCACGGGATACTGCATGCAAACATATTTTATCCTTCTTTTATCGAGCATGACCTTCAGCTTATGATAATTACCCGTTGTCATCAACGGATAATCAAATGCTTTCTGCGCCTTCATATCGTAATCGTTTGCAAGGCTTAGATTCCCCATCGCCGTATATAACACTTTCAAAGAACCATATGCCCTGTAATCCGCCGGCGCTAGCTCTATGGCTTGCTTGAACAATAATTCGGCCTCTAGGAACCTGCCCTGAGAAAGATACATTTCTCCGAGATGAATATAGGCTATAACATTCTTCGGGGCACGTGCGATGACTTTCCTTAATATTGTTTCAGCATCAGCGGTCTTCCTGTTTTCTTGACAAAGCCATGCCAAATACACATAGGCTGCATAATTATTGGCGTCGAGCTCTATGGCTTTTCTTAAAAACGCCTCAAATTCTGAATCCTTTTTCTGGACTCGATATAACTCACCCAGCTCAACATAAGTACTATTTATATCCGGATTAAGCTCAATGGCCCTCCTTAATAAAGCCTCAGCTTCAGAAAAACTGCCATTTTGACGGTAACACCTTGCCAACTGAACATAGGCCCTGGCATTATCGAAATTGCCTCCCACGCACTGGGGGCGCCCTTGTGCCCCGAGCCCACTGGACGTTCTTCGGCTAACCCCATCCAGCTTCAACGCCTGCCACCTGGTCGCCATGTGCAGCGCCAGCAGTCGGATCAATCTATAAACCCTAAAAGATTTCCAAAAACGCATCGCCTTGGCATCAGAAGGATCCTCATGCGGCATATATGATCCAAAATCATTGATCCCCATCATGGTAATAACCATGTCCGGGTGATATAAATTAAGCGTAGATTCCAGATTGTCTACTATATCCGGCGTTTGAATCCCTGAAATACCCCCGTCAATCACACTGAATTTTATTCCGATCTTACGCTGGTTAAGCATTGCTTCTAACAACGCAGGATATTGGTTGGCCGTAGTGGACTCACCCAAACACAAAATCCGGTAAGAACCACTTTGTTTAACAGAAAGATAATTTCTGCATGCTTGTAATGCGGCAAACGCGCCCCCGCACAAGCGTAAACTTATTTCAATTATAATCAAGCTGCACACTATGCCAAAACCCATCAACAAAAATATCTGCGCCCCCGATGTCCGCGGTGACAACAGATTATTTTTATATTGTGATGGATCTGCCATGGCCATTGCCTTGAAATTAAACCGTCTGTGAAACGCCAGACTACGATAAGGCCCCGAAAGAACCGGGCTCCGGCGTCATGCTGAGGTAATAGTACGGGAAATGCGCGACACCCAGACTCTCACACCCGGGGCATAGAAATGCAACTCTCATCCTTGTACCGGCTTTCAGTGTGCCCGCATTTAATTGCTCACAATACTTTCTGCCTTGAGCAAATAGATAACATTACCCTCAACCTCCTGCCGCAACACATAATTAGCCTCGGCGAACTTCAGTAAGGCACATTTTCTAAGCCTTAGCCTGTCTTTGATATATAATAAGCTTTGTGACTCGTCGGCATTCATTTGCAGCGCTAATTCATTCCGGTACCCTTCATCGTAATACTTGCTTTCAACGATCAAATAATCAATCTTGTTCTTTATAATAAAATCTTTCACCGCCTCCAACGAATCAGCATAAAACGCGTTCAGATTGATCAAGCGCCTTTCTCTTATAAATTGGGGAGAATAATACATCAACAACGCATCACGCATTTTCTCAGAATAAAATATTTGTCTTTTCGTAAAGAACGGGATCGTTCTTAACAACCGGCTTCTGGCATGCCCGGCGATCATGGCATCCTTCGGCACGGCTCCGAAATACGCATAAATACGCTCATATGCCCTCCAGGAGTTTGTATCGTTGAACAAAGGATGTGCCACCATAAATCCAAACACAAGAATGCCCAACAGCACTTCCGGCAAAACCTTTCGATGACCCAAGACCCTATAGACATTACATCCGACCAGCATGACCAGGAATAAAGGCATCGTAAAAACAAACTGTCTCGACGCTGTCGTAGGATGAAGCGGAAATATGAGAATAAAACTGATCGTTGCCCCCAACAACATCAACCACGCCGCCTTCGGTATATTGCTCCAATCTTTAATCATGAGCATAATAATGACCGCAGCCGACATAAAAGCATAGCTCAAATAACGATAAAGGTCGCTGTGCTCATTAAGATTGAAAACAAAGTTCTTCAGTACGGACAATGGGTCGCTGCCGCCACACCCAAGAGATTCCCTGAGATAAAATTTATACGTTTGGAAGTTTTGAAGCCATGTAAAGAACGGCAGCGACCGCACACTGTGTAGAAGAAAAACTTCCCCGGCAATAGCAGCAACACAGCAAACCACTACGATCTTCCAGAAGTTCTCACGGTATTTCATAGAAATAAATACGAGCAACAGCGTCATCACCAAAGAAACAGAGATGGTTCTGTAAAACATGAGCGACAATAAAATACTTGCTGTCGCGAGAAGCAGCCTTTCCTTGAAGATGAAAAATAAAAAAGACACCGTACAAAGAACCCCGAACCCCCTGCCCATACCCCCAAAAAAAGAATCCATCGACAGAAAATACATTAAAAACAACCCGGAAAAGAAAAACGCATAACTAAAGGAGAACAGCGCGCGGGCCAGCCAATATATGAATACCACCGACGAAACACATAAAAAAAACGAAACCACCTTAATGGCGGTCGGCAACATCAGAAACTTCAACAAGAACGAATACACCACCAGCAGTGACGCCGACGGCATCATCCAGGCGATCTTCTTTTCATGACCGATTGTGATCAGGTCTTTCACAAAATAAGACGGGTCCGCACCATGATAGAAAACGTACATATTTGTTGCATCTGTATATACGGAATAAAATGGCTGAAAATCAAAACCCCTGCAAACGCATTGGGCATAGATCACAACAGCAAAAAGAATAACGATCCAAAGCGTCTTTCTGATCCACGAGTCTTTCACTTTAATTCTCCCTGCAGGCGTAGCCATTTTAAACACCTCCAATCCATCGCCAAGACCAATGCCCCGGAAGAAAACTATTCGCGGGATCAATGACGGTCAGCCAACCCCAGACATTCGGTCATTGTTTTATCGGTAGAAACCGTCCCCTTCTCCTTAAAAACAAGCCGCCACATGCATGTCCGCATGACCAAATCATCGTTATTGCCGTGATCACATCCCCGATAAAAACTCACCACGAACGGGCGCAGCGCCTGGGGAGACATGCTTGTCTTAAAACGACGCGCCAGCAACGTCCGCAACATGGCTGCCAATAATTTTCGGTACCCCCGATTGAACGCGAACAAGGCCAGCACCCCGCAAGCAAGCCGCAGCCTGGCTGCCCAAACCTTCTCTTTGACCCAAACAGCATACCGGTCCAACAACCGCTCCAAACAAGCCGTATCCACCAGCTCGCTTAATGTCACGTACCCGTCCTTTGTCCTGAAAAGTATGATCATCTGTGTATAAAAACAGACCCGTTCATAATTCAAGGCTGTTGATATGTGCAGGATCTTCTGGCAAAGCCTGAAGTAAGCGCGGTCGATCTTCCCCTGGCTGTGATGGCATAATCGATCAATAGATTCGTCTGGAAGCAAAACCAGATTCTTCAAACGCGTTTCTGCCCCGCCAACAACCGTTAGCGCTGTGAACGCAACGCATTCGATAAAATCCTGCCCTGCCGCGTAACGGATCATCGACTCGACCTCATCCTCATTAAGTCCTTTAGCAAGCACGCACGATAAGAACGTCGAAGTCCCTGTTTCCCTGAGATTATCGAGGGTGCGCAATTTGGCATCCAGCAGGTCCTCTCCCCGCAGCGCCACATACGTTTCCCGCTTGAAGCCATCGAATTGAAGAACGACCTGCCCCAGCCCCGCGTCACGCAAGACCCGCAGGTATGCCTTATCAGCCAGCCGCACCCCATTCGTAAAGAGCTTGACCGTCCCCTGATAACGGCGGATCAACCGGATGACCTCGGGCAGATCCTCCCGGCAGGTGGGTTCAGCCGCATAAACAATGCACTGCGCCCCCCTCATCCGGCGCAAGATGTCTTCGATCTCACGGAGGCTCATGTCCTCCTTGGCGCTGCGGTCGCTCAAATAGCAGATCGGACAATCAAGATCGCACTTCCCGGTCAAATAAAGCAAGTAGCTCTTGATCGATCGACGGCCGGTAAGAACATTGAAATACAGGTCATCGACGGCCGCATAATAATCGGCATCACCGCACAGCAATGACCGCTCCTGCCCGTGCACCGGGCATTTCCTTTCCAGGAAAACTTTACCGGCGCAGGACAAGACAACCGCTTCAACCATATCCTTACAGACCGTGCATATGGTCCGGGTTCGACGAATGACCCTCTCCGTATCTTGCCGATCAGCCATATTTAACCTTTGTATAAACCTACCGTTATTTCTACAACGCCACTGTATTCATCTGATGATAACAAATATTACGGACGGTTCATTCCTGGGAATATGACGGCAATGATGTTGCCCTAACATTACCCGAAACATGGATAAATAGCAAGCTACTCCCGTCGGTCAGTGACGTGCCTCGAGAAGAAATGTCCTATCCGCCACCGGCACGTCACGACGATATTTCTCAAAATAAGAGTATACCCCAACCGGCTGAAGAATAAATGGCGGCGCAAAAGCCCAAAGACCGTATTAAAGCGCATCAACACAGGATTACAACCCGGAAAGAACCTGTAGATCCTTTCTTTCAGGCAAAAATCAACAATGTATTTATTGAGAATATTGCTCAGTAGCACAAGATTAACAAGCTGTGCGATCTCGGCATCATAGGTGCTTCCCCCTTCCGAAAACGGGGCATAGGCCTGCACCGCATCAGAGACCGCGTCGCCGGAAGCAGCCTTCAAATACCGGGCGATTTCTGTGCCCGGATAATGCCTGAGCCAGTAAACCACCAGGGCATCTGGCCGATTTTCATTAAAGAATCTGATGCATTCGATAATATCTTCTCTGCTCTGCGTGGGCAGCCCTACCATCAATTCAACGTTGGTAAAGATCCCGCTTTTTTTCAAAGCAAGCAGCGCCTGATGAATATCATCATTGCTTCCAGGGCGCTTTAAAATCTCGTTCCTGATCCGCGCATTCAAAGACTGCACGCCCAGGGAAACATAAACACAGCCCGCATCCTTGAGCAACCCCAACGTATACTCATTTGTAATTTCCGGATGAGGAAATGCAAGGCAGGAAAATGGCAGCCGTACGAATTCTTTATACTTGGATACGAATTCATTCAGGAAATCCTTATCGCCGCAAAATATATCATCGATAAAAAAAACGGACCGGATCCCGTACTTCTGTTTAGCCGCCACAAGCTCCTCAATGAGGTGGCCCACACTTCTGCGACGGTAGAAGGCGCCTCTGCCCGCATAGGCACTTTTGAGCATGCTGTTATAACAATACGAACAGCTGTACAAACATCCGCGCGATGAAAATGTCGCATAATCGACGATCATTCCCCTTGATACACGAAAAAACATGTCTTTATCCGGCAAAGGAAAGCTATCAAGATCACAATTTAAATGCCTTGGTGGATTCCTTATGACAATGCCCCTGTCCTTAGACCAGATGTTCTGAATGCTGGCTGTGTCGCTTCCGGCTTCAAGCGCATGGGCTAATTCAACAATAGCTTCCTCGCCATCACCAACACACAGGTAATCCACAAAATCCTCTCGAATGACAACATCCGGGACCGATGTAGGATGGATCCCACCGAGAATAATGGGGACATCTTTTGCCATCGCCCGTATTGTTTTAGCCACATCTGATATGAGCGGATACTGGTCACTGAGTACAGAAAAGGCGATCAGGCCGGGCTTTATGGAGGCAACATCAGAGGCTATGCTCCGCAGGAAATCCGGCGAACTGCGCCCCTCCATCTCCGGTCGGCCTGCGACACGGAAAACAAGCGAGGTTTGATGTCCTGCCCGGATTAAGGAAGCGGACAGGCACTCGATCGCCAGTGATTCAAAATTGAAATGCACAAAGACTATTCGCATGGATTAGGGGCGCACCTTAACAGGCACAGCCGTTTTTGATACGGTCCAATCTTTCAACTTCTTTATCCATGAAATAATTACCAATGGACTTGTCGTAATGAATAACCCCGTTTTCTTTATAGACCATGATCCTGTCGCAACGTGACACCACTCCCAGGTCCAGTTTGTACCGGTCACATCCGTCATGGAAAGTAACTATCAAAGGACTGCCGCTTTTCTCCTCATAGCGTATGCCACAGAATCCGAAAAAAACGATCTTGCTCAAGTTTAAAAAGTATTTAATGCTCTTGAGATTCGTCGCTTGTTGAAAGATCATGGCAACAACAAACCTTAATGTACTGAAAGGACTCCCTTTTTTAGTCATCTCGGCGTGCGTATCCAGGATCTGTTCCATTTTTTGTGTATCAAGTATGTCGTTTAAAGTCGTATAATTGCCCTTATTCTTAAATAAAATGTATTGCTGAAAGAAATAACAGACCCGCATGTTAAGCAGATCAGCAAAGATATAATTAATCTTCTGACAGAAGCGCAGATAGTTACGGCTCAACCTCCCCTGTGATAGCAATTCCAGCTTATTAACGCATTCATCGATGGTTGTGGCATACTTTTCCAAAGAAGCACCCGCTCCGCCAATAATTGACAGGCCGATAAATGTGACGGCCTTCACATTGTCCTGGCTGGCGGCGAACTTGATGATCTTCTCGATCTCACCGTCATTCACCCCTTTGCCAATAACACCTATGAGAACGATCGGCATCCCCAAAGCATTGAGATTCTCAAGCGCACGCATTTTCTCGTCCAATAAGTCCCGTCCGCGCAGCGTTTTATAAGCCTCCCTGTCGAAACCGTCAAACTGCAAATAGATCATCCCGACCTTCGCATCCTTCAGCGCTTGTACATACGCCTTATCGGCCAACTTAATGCCGTTGGTGAACATATCCACCGAGCCCTGGTATTTATTCATCAGCTGAATTATCTCCAGCAGGTCCTCGCGCGCCGTCGGCTCAGCCCCATGGAGAATGCACCGTATCTTTCCCATACGCTTCAAGGCTTCTTCAATGTCGGGAAGGCTCATCTCATCCGTCTTCTTATGGGGGCAATCCAAATAACAAATGGGACACGTTAAATTGCACTTGTTAGTAAAATATAAGAAGAATTTTTTGTAAGGGATCTCCCTGTTATAAACATTAAAGTAGAGGTGGTTCATTATTTTGTAATAGGCCGGATGATAGGACAAAACGACCTTTTCCGGTCCGTGTTCGGGACAATCCTTAAGCATGAAAATGGCCCTTTCCTGCTCGACAATCCGTGCGTCGATCTCCTTCTGACACACCACACAGGTACTCTTCGTCTGCCGGATCAAGCCGGCATCGCAACTATTCGTGGGCATATTTGACCTCATCTTCGATTTTGTGCAGCCTGGCGCTGCGCTTGATTAGTAAACCTGGTCAAAAAAAGTTCCTTCATATGATATATGGTCAGGCCTATGGCTCCCAGTTTAATCCGCGGAGACCGGCCTGCTTTTACCGACAGCAGTGCCTTTAAAGCCGGAGCGACACCCATGGTGCAAATGTTGATAATACTCACCACAAAGTCGGGGATATAACAAAAGATCTTACGGCGCACAATAAAGTCAAATACACCGGCCGGGAGCCACACGCTGCAGGAGATAAGATTGGCGAACTTGACTTTTCTTTTATCAACAAAATCCTTACTCTCACTGAACGTGTTAACTTCAAGCGGTTCGCGCTCCAACCTTAAAGCGTCTTCCTGACTCAGCGCGCCGCATTCAATCGCCTTTTTAATGATCGCCGTGCGGGGATAATATATCAACCAGAAAACAAGCACCGCGTCCAACCGATGGCGATTAAAAAATCGCGCGATATCCAGCCATTCTTTTTCATCCTGCCCGGGAAGGCCCAATATAATATTGGCATGGATAGAAATCCGATGCCCGCGCAACGCGTCGATCGCCCGCACTATATCATCATTCGTATCATGGCGATTAAGAATGGTCCTGCGCAAAACAGGGCTTAATGTCTGCACGCCCATATTCACCGTCGTGCATCCTGCGCTGCTCAGCAAGGCGGCAACTTCATCGTCGACAGTCCCGGGCATGACTTCGCAGCGAAAGGGAAGATTGATCTCATCCCGGTAGCTTTTAATGAACTCCCGGAGCCTGCCCTTTTCCTGTGTCAGGATATCATCGACAAAATATACGGATTTGATCGCGTATTTTTCCTTGGCGCGCTTGAGTTCCGCGATGACATTACCATTGCTGCGCTTGCGATAATATTTACCGTTCGGATACAGCGTCTTAAGAAAACTGTTGTAACAAAAACTGCACTGGTAGGCACACCCGCGGCTTGTGGCAATGGTATAATTTTGATCGACAAGCGCGGGGTGAACACCATAAAAGATGTCTTTGTCAGGCGGAAGGAGCTCATCCAGATCATCCACCAAAGGACGCAGCGGATTTCTTACAACACGCCCATCTTTTTTCATCCAGAAATTCCTGACCTGACTCGGATCCTTACCGGATGACAAACACCCGAGGAGCTCTACCAGCGCCTCTTCGCATTCCCCGACACCTACAAAATCAACGGCCGGCTCTTGAATGACTATTTCAGGCACCGCGGTCGGATGCATCCCGCCAAAAATGATCGTTGCTCCCGTTTTAATTTTTAGATCGCCGGCAAGCTGCAAACTCCACCGGTATGTCCCTGAAAGCACGGAAAACAAAATGACATCCGGCTTCAGATTAACCGCCTTCTCAATAACAACATCCCGCATATCACACAGCTTGCTGAGCTTTCTGCTGGCCGTAAAATAATCTCTGAAAAGAAGGGGGTCAAACACCAGACTGACGTGATGCCCCGCCCGCTTAAGATAGGCAGACAAATACTCTATGCCGAGTGACTCCATCGTATTCGCCATAAAAACAACGCGCATGTGTGATCCCCGCTTAGCCAGAAACCTTTGCCCTAAAAAAGCAACCCAACAGCCACCGTTTTAAATACGTAATATAAAACAATGCCTCTTTTTGGATAGAAAACCGAAAACACCTTTTTCTTTTCTCCACAGCAGACACATAAAACCTTCTTATAAAACCAAAGAAATGAACAAATACCCTCAAAATGACCGTCTGTGGCATTACTTTCAAAACGGAGCAGCGCCTGAAGAAATCAAGCAGACCTTTCGGAACAAATAGCGCAAATTGATAATACGCTGCATTCAGCATCAAAACCTTGCTCGAAACGTCGCCACCCGCCACAAAAGACAATGACCCGCTCAGGGGATCGCGGATCACCTTCATTTTCTCTTCACTGATCCGCCCATCGGCAAATAACTTCTTAGTTAAAGTTGTTTCAGCAAAGTGTGACAGAAAAAGTGTCGCAATGCCATCCGGGCGCCATCGCCTTAGGCTGCTGATCGTTCTGTCCACGCCATCATCGATTTCCTGTGATAATCCCAGCATTAAATCTATGTACACATAAAGGCGGTACGATTTAAGTAACTTTATCGCGTCTTCTATCTGGTCATTATCCATACTGCGGTGCAGCATCTTTTCTCTTACATTGGCATCACAAGACTGGATCCCCATGTCAACAGAAGCGCCGCCAGCCCGCGCGATCAGGGAAACATACCTCTGATTGATCAGCCTGACATGGCTGTTAATACCAAAAGGCAGGCCGATCTCATCTTTATACCTTGAGCAGAATTCTTCCAACCATAGCGGCGTGCAGGGAAAAATATCATCATTAAAGTATATCCAGCGGGGATTATACTTCTCCCTGGCGATCTTAAGCTCTTTGATCAGCTGATCAACGCTGCGAACACGCACCTGCCCCTTACATCCAGGGTAAAGATGCGCTAAAACATCATTGCAACAATAGGCACAGCTATAATAGCAACCCCGGCTTGCCATGGTCACATAGACGCTATTAACGATGTGGGGGCACTCCCGGTAAAAAAGATCTTTATCGGGCAGCGGTAATGAATCCAGGTCCTGAACCAGGGGCCTTACAGGATTGGATATAACTTTCCCGTTTTCCTTAAACCATATGTTGGCGATACCCTGAGGAGATACCTTTCGTTCCAACGCCGAAACAAGTTCCGCCAAAGGCGCCTCCCCCTCCCCGACACAAACATAGTCCACGAAATCCTTGTTAATAACAACATCGGGCACCGACGTAGGGTGTATCCCCCCAAAAATGATGGGTATATTCTTTTGACGCTTCACATCAGCTGCTATCTGGCATGCCCACGCATAATTCCCCGCCAGGACAGAAAAACACAAAAGGTCCGGTGCCTCGTCGACGATCTCTTGGACGATCCTGTCCCTGACATCAAAGACCTTGTGCAGGCGTTTTGAAAAGAAAAAGTGGTCGTCATAAAAAAGGCTGGGGTCAAAGTAAAGGCGGACGCTATGCCCGCGCTGCTTAAGACAGGCAGAAAGATACTGCAGGCCAAGCGATTCAAATCTCCAAGCGACGAACCCTATTTTCATATCAATGGCTTCACAGGAACAGGTTTCTTCCGAGCGGCTTTACGGGCAACGGAACTCGCCCGCAACGTCGTAGCCGGGCGCATATACCAAAGAGGATTTCTGCCTTTCAGTATCTGCCTGACAGAGAATATCCCAAAAAAGAAGAGCTCAAACTGCATAATGCTCCTAGCCGGCAGGAACCGGTAGATCTTCTCCTTGAGCATGTAACTAACTAACCAGCGCGGCAAAAGCTGCACGTATAAAAGCAAATTCAGCAACTGCATTTTCTCGCCGCTATTGCCCTCGTCTGCCGGAAGAAGGAAAGGCTTAATGGATTTCCCATCTTCAAAAAGATCGATCTGCTGCTGCGAAAGGCCCGCGTGCTGGATAATGTCAACGCGGGGGAAGTAGCGAAGAAAGAAGACAAAAAACCGGCTCGGGCGGTTCTCATTATAAAATTCAATAAGCTGCTTTATATCATCCACGGTTTCACCGGGACATCCGACCATATTGTCCACGATGACCTCTATTCCGCTTTTCCTCAGCCAATTGATCGCATTCTTGATCTGCTGATTTGTATTGTTACGGTGCATCACCCTCTTGCGGTATTCTTCATTAATATTCTGAACCCCCATCTCAACGGCAAAACAGCGCATCCTCACGAGGACATCGACAATGGCCGGCGTCAGGGTAGATGGCTCAACCCAGACAAATGTCGGCTTATTGATCTCAGCGGCATACTGTTTGGAAAATGATTCCAGCCAGGCAATATCATAGGTAAATATATCATCATCAAAGATGTAAAATGGTTTGTTATACCTCGATTCAGCCAGCCTCAATTCAGCCATTACATTCTCGACAGACCTCCGGCGAAGAAGCCTGCCTTTGCCTTCATACAACTTGGCAAAGATGGAATGGGAACAGAAACTGCACCGGAACAAACAACCCCGGCCCGTCATCAAACTATAGCCTATATACCCCCGGAAATACTCATAGAACAGATCCTTATCGGGGAACGGGAGCTTATCAAGATCTGCTTCGAGCTTGCGAACCTCGCTCCTTACCAATCCGCCATCAGGATCACGATACCAAATATTGGGAATGGGCACGACGCCTTCCTTCCTTTCCAACATATTGGCAAGATCGACGATCGCCGCCTCCCCCTCGCCCACGCAAACATAATTCACATTAAGGTCCCTTAAGACCACCTCCGGGACGGATGTGGGATGGATCCCGCCAAAGATGATCGGAACGTCAGGTTTTCTTTTCTTGATATCCGCAGCCCAGGTCTTGGCCCACTGATAAAAATTAGTCAAAACTGAAAATGCTATCAGGTCCGGGGCACGCTCATCGATCTGCTCCAAAATACTCTCGCGCTGTGAATATAATTTTGCCAGGTCCGAACTATACTTATACCTGCTCATGGTGCCATCAAACAGCACCGGGTCAATAATAAGGCTCACCGTGTGCCCTGCTTGCCGGAGGGCGGCCGTGAGATACTCAACGCCCAGGCTCTCCGTTTCGGGATGCAAGAATAGAACGCGCATGTTTAATTCCTGAAGTTGGCTTTCAATGTTTGCAGCGCATAATACAAATGAAACCAGCAATTTTCCTGTACCGTAAAATAAAAAGTGCCCTTTTTCCCGGACCACAATCTTTTCATGAATGGAACAATGATCGACATGAAACGAAAATAAAACAAACTGCTGGAAGGAAAGATCCGGTACATCTTTCTGTCGATCATGGCACTTACAACCCCCCGGGGTAAAAGTGGCGCCAGGCTCAAGAAACTGGCAAGCTTCGCCGCTTCTTTTTTATAGGTAAGTGACCGGTCAAAATAAGACCCGGTATTTTTCCCCGCATTGATCTCATCCAGCTGCTCGGAGGTGATCCATGCATTCGTGACAGCCATCTGCGTGATCGGCGTGCCCGGGTAATACCGCAGCCAGAGAAAAAAAACAAAATCAGCCCTTACTTTATTCACAAAATGGGCAATGTTTAACAACTCTTCCTGATCCTGCCCGGGAATTCCAAGGATAAAATCGGCGTACACGAAGATCTTTGTTTTCTGGAACAGCGCCATAGCTTCAACAATGTCGTCATTGCTGTCCTGGCGATGAAGCACATCACGTCTCAACTTTTCGCTGTAAGTCTGGATCCCTATACTGGCCACCGTACACCCGGCGCGCTGCAGCAACGCAACCACCTTTTGATCGCACTTACCCGGGAAAACATCACACGCAAAGCTCACCCCGATCTCTTGTTTAAACAGATCTGCAAATTCCTCCAGCCAGACAACATCATCGGTAAACCAATCATCAATGATCAACACATGCCGAAAATCATATTTCGCTTTCGCCTGTTTTAATTCCTGCATGACATTGCGGACACTGCGCTTTCGCTTCTTATAGCCGGCATGCCCATAAATATCA
This sequence comes from Candidatus Omnitrophota bacterium, assembly GCA_002753465.1. Lineage (GTDB taxonomy): Bacteria > Omnitrophota > Gorgyraeia > Zapsychrales > Fredricksoniimonadaceae > Fredricksoniimonas. Next base: position 16,733 of record PEAF01000009.1, on the reverse strand, counting down.
CGCATCAGGCTATTGGTGCAAAATGAACAACGCAAATGACACCCTCTGCCGACATTGATACGATAAACACCCCTTTTCAAGACAGGCAATTCGGAATAAAAAAGCTCCTTATCCGGAAAAGGAAGGGCATCAAGGTCCTCAGACATCGGGCGCGGGGCATTGGCAAAAATCCTGCCGTCTTTTTTGGACCAAATATTCCTGATACCAGAAGTATCGCTGCCGCCGGCCAGCGCATCACAAAGTTCAGGGATAGCCTCCTCTCCCTCACCCACGCAAAGATAATCAACATAGGGCTGCTTGATGACCATCTCCGGGACCGACGTAGGATGGACCCCTCCAAAAATGACCGGTAAAGAGGCATCCTTTGATTTGATCTGTTCCGCCATGCTGCAGGCCCGCTGATAATTATCCGTCATCACCGAAAAAGCGACCAGGTCCGGTTTGCTGGCAAGCACCCGCTCCACGATCCGCGCCCTGGAATCAAACATTTTTCCCAGCACACCCGATTTCAATACATACGTATCAAAAAGGGCCGGATCAAAAACAAGAGACGTCCTGTGCCCGCGCTCCTTCAGGCACGCCGAGACGTATTCAACGCCGATATTCTCAAATCCAAAACATATGAACGCGATATGCATGGTTTTACTTTGAAGTCCCCCGATAACGCCGCATATAGGCCCCGTAATAGCTCAAATGCGCCCCCAGTGACGAGTACAGCGTCCCATCCTTGCGGTGGATCACGCGATTATATGCCTGCTTGATCAGCGTATGAAAATGATGAAGATTTCCCGCCGGCAGCAATCTGAAGAGTTTGTATTTAAGCAGCACCCTGGTAACAGGTACAGGTAAATTGGCGCTGACAAGAAGGAATGAAACGAGCTTCTTATCCAAAGCCGTTTCACAATTCCCAAAATCTGAAACAGGTGCTGACGCTAACGCCTGATTGATCCTTTCTTCATCGGCACCAGAAAGGATATTCCTTATTTTAGCGATCCGTATAATGTCGGCTTTGGGATAATAACGCAGCCATAACGTCGAAACGCCGTCCGGACGCGTCTTACTTAGGAAAAGAGCCGCCTTGATAACATCATCATTGGATTCCCCGGGCAAACCAAAAATAAAATCAACGTATATGAATATATTCGCCTTCTTGAACAGGGAGATCGCCTCTTCAACGACGGCATTGCTTTCGAACCTTCCCAGGACCTCTTTTTTCAGCGGCTCATTTAAAGTCTGGATGCCCATACCCACGGAAGTGCACCCGGCGCGCTTAAGCAAGTCAACAACGCGCTTATTCACAAAAAACGGATGGACCAGACACCCGAAAGGTAGATCGATCTTTTTCTTGTATTCGCCGGTAAATTCCTCGAGCCAGTCAGGATGGCTGATAAAAACATCGTCAACGAACACGATCCGCTTCATCCCGTACTTCTCTTTGGCTAACAGTAACTCCTCGATCACTCTTTTCACAGAAAACCTGCGCAAATACTTACCCTTATCCGCATACAGCTCCATGAGGTAACTGTTGTAACAATAGGTGCATTGATACGGGCACCCGCGGCTCGTCATGGTCATATAAATATTGTCAGTAAATCCTTTATACTCCGCATAGAACAGATCCTTGTCAGGCAGCGGCAGCACATCTAAATTGCCGATCAGATCCCGAGGTGCATTCTTGAAAATGACCCCGTCCCGCTTCGCCCAAACATTCCTGATCGAAACCGTATCTTTCATGTTTTCAAGTGCATCCACAAGCTCCGCCAAAGCCTCCTCTGACTCACCAACGCAAACATAGTCAACGGCGTCCTCGCTGATCACAAGCTCCGGCACTGAACTTGGATGGATGCCTCCAAATACAATAACCACATCCTTCCTCAGGTGCTTGACCTCTTCAGCAATGCCTTTAGCCCATTGGTAATTGTCCGAAAGGACCGAAAATGCCACAACATCCGCATGAACCGCCAGGATCTTATCAACAATGTTCTTCCGGAAATTAAAAATGCCTGCCAGGAAATCATTCTGCAAATGATACGTTTTAAACAGGGCCGGGTCAAAAACCAGCGCTGTCTCATGCCCTTTTTCTTTTAAATAAGACGAAAGGTACTCTATCCCTAAGTTCTCATAACCAAACGCAACAAAAGCGATCTTCATTGCTTTTCGAGGCCTTTCACTTTTGATCATCTCAAAATTCTTTTATAAATGCTTGTCAATATTTAACGCCACAGGCTCTATGGATGCGACTCTGTCCATCTATCAAAGCCCTTACGCCACACCTCTGGAGCAAACCTTCTTAAACATATAATGAAGATGGTACTGGACGATATCCATGAGCGATAAATATGCAAAAGGAAATTTCTTCCCTAAAAAGATCTTTCGGTACGTTATGATCAGGATCTGTATGTAGAAACGCAGGTTAAAGCTCGGCAAGAACTTATAAAGCCTGTGATCAAGGATATAGTCTGCCCACTTTTCAGGCAAAAGATGCGTCAGTAACAGCATATTCCTTAACTTTGCCCCATTCTTACCATAGGTATTGCCGTCGATCGAATACGGCATATACGCCTTGCTTTCTTCCATAGTATCTATATCGCCCGCGTTTAACACAGCAAGGTCTTTGGCTATCCGCACGATCTCGGTCCTAGGATAATACCTCAGCCAATTGCTGGCCGGTATATCGACCCTGAAGTGATTGGCAAATCGAATGTCTTCGACCATGACATTTTCATCCTGCAAAGGCAAACCAAATATAATATTTGTATATAAAAAGATGCCGGATCCCTTGATCAGTTTGACAGCCTTACAGATTTGCTCATTACTGTCATGACGGTCCAATATCTTCTTGCGGATGTCCTCATTAATGGTCTGTATCCCCATTGTAACCGTTGAACATCCTGATGCCTTTAACAGCTGCACACTTCTTTCATTGATATTCGAAGGATGAACATGGCAGAAATAGGGCAGGCCTATCTTTTCTGAATACTTGCCAGAGAACTCTTGCAGCCAGTTCAAGTCATAGATAAAAAGATCGTCAAAGAAAGCCACCCTCTGGATGCCGTATTTTTCTTTGGCATGCACTAATTCCGCGATCACATTATCCACGCTTCTTCTTCTTAAATACGGCCCCTTATCCCGATATAGTTCCCTAAAGTAACTGTTATAGCAGTACGTGCATGCGTTCGGACAACCCCGTGCCGTAATGATCGAATAAACTTTTCCGGAGAAATTCTTATACTCATCCCTGAAGATCTCCTTATCAGGAAAAGGCAGCGCATCCAGATCGAGAAGCAATGGCCGCAATTCATTTTTGATCACGCGCCCGTTGCTTTTCGTCCAGATGTTCAAAATGCCTGTATCATCAGCGCCTTGCTGCAAGCGATCGGCCAGCTCCACCATGGGCAACTCGCCTTCTCCAACACACACATAATCTACGAAGGGTTCCTGGATAACCAATTCCGGGACGGAAGACGGATGGACTCCGCCAAAGATTATCCTGATATTCTTATTTTTATTTTTGATCTCGGCCGCAATATCGCAGGCCCAGCCATAATGGTCCGCAAAGACGGAAAAACACACCAGGTCATACTGCGCGCTCAAAACTTCGTTGATCACCCTAGACCGGAAGCTAAAGATCTTCTTCAGTCCATTTGATCTAAAATAATAACTGTCAAATAACATCGGATCAAAAGCCAGCTTTACATGATGGCCGGCTTTCTTTAAACATGCCGATAAATATGCAACACCGAGGTTTTCACACTCAGGATAAATAAACACGACATTCACTTTGTGCTACCTCCTGACACCGGTTGAAACATCATTTTGCCCACGTTCATATTTCTGAAACTCATATAAGAACTTTCTAGTCATAAAATCCAATATGAAGCCGGGCAATAACCAAAAGGCATTAAGCATAAGAAACTCGAAATTGATCTTCCGCGTAAGGCATTTCTTTATAAAAGACCATCGAAAATAAAATCTCATGTTGGATTTCAGAATAAAAGCCTTTATTCTCTTTCCCGATACTTGCGGGAATAAAGAGCTGCCAGAATTGCCATGCCCAAGCTCTACAAGGTCATGAAATTCCTTTTCCATCTGAGTCCCCGTCGGATAAGATAACATCAAGCGCAGATCAAGAAAATTGAATACGGCAAAGTCAGACGGCGTATCCAGTGCAAAACGCAACGTATCCATCATGGTCTCTTCGGTCTCGCCTGGCAAACCATACATAAAAGATGATCGAATGAACAACCCCAGTTTTTCGCAATACCTTAAAAGGGCCCTGGCTTTTTTGATATCAAGCGACTTACCCACCCTTGTCAAAAGCCCTTCATTTCCTGATTCAAGGCCAAGCCCCACACTTACACACCCCGCCCGCTTCATTCTATCCAACAGATCCTCATCCAATCTGTCAATTCTTGTGCTGCAGTGCCAAATAACGGAAAGGTTTCCTGCGATCATGGCATCACATAGTCGACGGGCGCATTCAAGATCGTCCGAAAAGCACGCATCTAGAAAACGTATTTCCCTGGCACCGTACTCTCTAATAGCATGCCGGATCTCCATAACAACATCCTTTGGATCCCGGGTTCGATGTCTCTTGTTAAAATCAAAACTCGTGCAGTAAGTGCATAAACCGCTACAACCCCGACTGAACACGATCGGGTAAGAAGGTAATCGAAATGCGCATCCTAACCGTAAAATGTAATTATTAAGAGGAACCGTTTCATAATCAGGAAAAGGCAGCTTCTCCAAGTCATAGGGCTCGTAATTTGTTTTCCCTAAATGAAGCCTTCCGGTTGCTGTATCAAAATAACAAAGACCGCCAATCTTACCGACTGGAATGTCCTGAACAAGCTGAGAAAACGGCACCTCGCCGTCTCCTTTAATAACAAAATCATACAAACTTTCTTTTAAAAAAACTTCAGGAAAAGTGCTTGGGTAAATCCCTCCTGCGACCAGCCTGATCTTGCTCGATTTACTTCTTATATATTTAGCAAGGCTCATGGCCTGGCTAAGACAAAAGGCATGCACCGAGATACCCACATAATCCGGCCGCCAACAATCCAAGGCATCATCCAACTTCTTAAAAGCATTCACATCTACTTCGAAGTCTATAAATCTAACCGACACCTTGATATGCTTAAGCGAAGAAGCAATGTAGGCTAACCCTAATGGAAAATGTATAGGCCACCACTTCTTATCTCCCGATCTAGGACTTATCAATAAAACATTCATTATAATTATTTATTTCGTATTAAAACTTCCCCCAAAAGCATCCTTGCACCAACACACCTTACCTTGAAACATTTACAGCTGAAGACATATCCTGAACCTTGACATACCTCATCTTATCTACGTGATCATCAAGCCTTTCTGTAAAATTGACACTGACTTTGTCAAATCCCATAGCCTTCAATCTTCCCATGATGCTTTCTTGATGACAATGAACATTGTCACCTACGATCTCTAGCTTATAGGCACCATTACCTCGAAACTCTAATTTGAACTGCCAAATATTCTCGAAGTCCAGTAAGTCATCGCAGATCTCTTTTTCGCTGATCGGATCACGCCCGTTAAGTTTTATAAGAGCTTCTTGTCGCCCCCCCACCTCCAACAACCGTGAGCCGCCACAACCACAGCCGTCTTGCCTGATATGGCCCACATCCCCAACCTGGTACCGGATAAGCGGCATAGAATGATTGAACAGGTCCGTAACGACAATGTTTCCCCATTTACCTGAAATTGAGCTTCCATCCCCATCTTTCACTGTCTCCACATAGTGCGTTTCTTCGTTAAGATGTAACAGGCTTTTTTGGGGACAACTTCCCGCGATATAGCTCAGTTCAGCGCTCCCATAAATGTTATAGACCGGTGCATCAAAAACAGCAGCGATCCTCTGAGCCAATGGCTCCGGCAATAACTCCCCGATGTTAACGATCGCCCTTGGCTTTACAATTGCCCACCCTGACATCCGCAAATTATGAGCGAGAAGGCCCAGAAATGACCCCCGGCCCATTATTATGACATTTTTGAAGGCGTTTATTTTCTTAAAATAATATTTTAATTTTTCCTTCTCGATGATAGGGCTGAGACCATCATAAAAGAGCACTTCCCGGGAAGTGAAGAAGGCATGGGCGATCTCGTTTTGGACAAATGTCGATAATAATTGTTTGATCCCATTCTCCCGGTCTACTATCTTTTTTTCGTAAACGGAAGGCAGAAAATGGATGATCTTCGTATCAAAATCCCACCCGCTCCTCAAAAGATGCCGCAGATAAACGGCGTACTTCTGGCTGGCGGCCTTGAAATCTACGTGTGTCTGTGAAGGTGATCGGCCCGTACTGCCAGAACTGCGTATAAAGAAATCGCTCTCCCCGGATTTGATCTGAGCGCGATGTTGGCCCAACTCTTCCCGGGTAAGTAGCGGGATCTTCGCAAAATCCTCTCTACACTTCAGGTCACTGGGACGAAGGCCGATCCTGTCGAATCTTTGCCTGTAAAACGCTGTTTTACGGTAGGCGAATTCGAGAAGCTCTTGAAGCCTGGCCCACTGCAGATCACTGATAGCGCTGGCGGATAACTTTTCCGTTCTTTGCAAATCTTCCAGAAAACTCCATGTTTTTAATGGAGTAGTCTTGTCCAACAACCATAAAAGTTTTTCTTTATTATTCATCATTTCCCAGCCTGGCGTCTTAAGAGCCCCCCCGCATATTTTAAAATACTTGCCGGACATTGTTTGATAAGCTTTCCCATTAAAGCGAACTCATTTTGGGAAGGGTCAAGAAAACACCTCTCCCGGTCCCTCTGAGTGGGGTAATAATAGCAAATATCTTCGACCTTGCCCCCCCATATTAAAGCCTGTTCAAAAACCCCGCCCACCCGCCTTGTCCTGCTGAAATCATAATATTTATACTGCTTGGACTGCCAGGCAAATTTAATGCTTTCGGCATAAAGATAATGCTTAGGAAAAAGATAATTGAACTTAACATCACTCATGATCAGGTCAGCATAAATGGTATCTTTAAATGCGATCAACGTCATGGCGCCTATGATCTTGCCCGCGTATGAGGCCGTGAAAACTGTAAAACCGCCGTCTCTTCCCAGCTCACGGAAAAGCCCTGCGAAGAACGTCAACGGCAGCGGAAAACTTCCCAACCTTTTCATCTCCTGAACATAGATAGCATACACGCCCGGCAAACATTCTTCCCCGCCGGCATCTATCACCAGTTCATCGGAGGGCTTTTGCAGGATACGCCTGACACTTCGGTGATACCCGTCTTCAATAGCCGCCCAGGTGACATCTAATTTGATGATGAACTTTACATACGGACTTGTTTTCAGGAAATGACAGTCTCTGATCAAAAAATCATTGGATGACTGATGCGGACCCCTGACCTCAAAAAGAAACGGTGCCGTAGCGGCCATGCCCAGATCATGCCCCAGCCGCTCTTTGACCTTGTGGTATGCTTCAAGTTTTACGGCGTCACTCACGAAGGGCGCAAAATAAAATCCTCCCATGTCGGCAAACGGGATCGAGATCAGCCTGTCCTTTAAGATCTTTGACTTCACCATAAAAACAGGTAACAACCCTGCTAGGTCATGGTCATTCCAGATCAAATAATATAGATCATCATAAGCAAACACATCCTTCAAAAGCCTTCGCCATTTTAATGAATAGGCATATTCTTTATCGACATAGGTGCCGACAAAAGATTCCCAGTCATTTTCATTATCTTGGGTAAGAAGATCGATCCTGATCATGAGGTATGACGGCCTTTTAGAAACCCTTTGATCTTCTTCAGAATAAAATACTTCTGGATCCGCAGGCTGATCTTTGCCCCGGCATCATATGTACGTCTTCCGGTTATCAGCATGGCTAGCCTGGTAGTCTTATACAGCCTAAGAACCCGTAATAGAAACATAGGGTTTAAAAAGCCAAACCCTTTATGGACCCCGCCCTTTAACAGGAAGCTCACGAGCCTTTTAGGCAAGAAAGGCACCAAAACTAGCAGGCACGCCGCGCTCCGGAACATCCGCTCGTCCGCAAAATTCCCGCCGAGGGCCAGTGATCTATCTTTGCCGTGAACAATGTCTTCCATGCCCTGATCCGTGATCTGATGGCGCTCGCGCAGTAACATCAGTATCCTGGTTGCAGGAAATATCTTTAACCAGCTGAACATGACCAGGTCTGGCCTGGAATTATTATAAAACTCGATCAGCTGCACGATGTCCTGTTCATTCTCGCCGGGAAAGCCCAGAATATTCTCTGTCGCGCTGACGATATTATTCGCCCTTAAAACTTCAAGGCCTGCTTTTACACTTATCCGGTCCGTATCCCTTGTTACCAGTCGGCACGTACTGTCATTAAGGGTTTGAACCCCCATGGCCACTTCATGGCAATTAGCCGCCTTCAATAAACGCGCCACCTCATCCGTCATATCCCTCGGATTAACATAACAGAAAAACGGCAGCCCTATCCGCCGGCCGTACTCCGAGGAAAACTCCCGGAGCCAATGGATGTCCTGCGCAAAATTATCATCCATGAACCAAACGAATTTATAGCCGTGCTTCTTCCGGCTTTCCGATAATTCCCGGATCACATGACTCACAGAGCGCCTGCGCAGGAATCCCGGCCCATACATTTTTAGATAAATTTGATTACAACAAAATGCACACGCATAACGGCACCCGCGGCTTGTCATTATAAAATATTCTTTAGAATATATCCCGCTTTGAGCGTAATAGAGTTCCTTGTCGGGAAACGGCAAGGCTTCAAGGTCGGGGTGGACTGCCCTCGGACCGTTCCTTATGATCTGCGCACCACTCTTAGCCCAGATATTGGCGATATCCCGACAATCATCCGGCCGCAGGCATCGATTGGCCAGATCCAAAATCGCGCCTTCGCCCTCACCCACGCACACATAATCGATCGCCCCCTCCTGAATGACCACCTCAGGCACCGCCGTAGGATGTATCCCGCCGAAAACAATGGCCACATTCATTTCACGCTTAATGCACACTGCTAAATCAAGCCCCCACTGATACGTATCCGTCATAACGGAAAAACAGATCAGGTCCGGCTTAAGCTGCTTTACTTGCTGCAATATTCTCGCACGGGAATCAAAAAGCTTATACAGGAAGGAATGCCGCTGATACGCATTTAAAAAAAGACACGGGTCGATGATCAGCTCAACCTGATGCTGCGCAGATTTCAGGATCGCCGACATATATTCGATGCCGAGATTTTCGTAGGGTGTGCTGATAAAAAGAATTTTACTCAAGGAATTGCCCAGTTTAAATTTTGACAGGCAACTCTGCATTCTTCGCCAATACGGGCTCTATATACTGTTTTCTAAAGCCGGCATCGTTGATATAACAGAGCGCTTTCTTTTTAAACATGCTGTCGTTGGCCATCTTATCAAGCGCCGCGCCGATGCTCATCGTCCGGACATTGCCGAAAGAAAACGGCAAATGCGGGCAGGGATGCATTTCTCCGTCAGGCGCAATGAAGATCGTATACCTGTTGGCAATGGGGCATTGCGGTAGATCTGTCCGGTCCAAAACCGCCATGACAGGGAACTGCTGGCGGAAATATTTCTTATCCGCATCTTTTAACTGTTCGGGAGAATGGGTCATCCAGCGCCCGGATGGCTGCGGAGGCATGATCCTGATCGCACTCGCCTTGACCTGCTGCGCCAGCACCATAACCTTTTTCAGTTCGCCGGAGAATATGTTTTCCTTCGTTGCATAAGATGAAACCATATAAACCATTTTATGCTTACGGCACAGATCAATGGCGTGCATGGCTTTGTCGAAGGATCTATCCAAACAACGCAACTTGTCATGTGTGCCCGCATCCGTACTGTCCAGGCTGATATCAATACTGGCCACCCCGGCCGCCTTTAACTTAAGCACAAGGCTTTCATCCAGCGCAAACCCGTTTGTTTCGAGGAATGTCACCATACCCTTTGAAGCCGCATATCTTATGATGTCATCGACACCCTGCTTCAACGTCGGCTCTCCGCCGCTGATATGTATCCGTGGAACCCCCAGTGCATCTAAAGCATCGATGACCTTTTTCCACGCATCGACCGTCAATTCTTCCGAGCTTGTACGAAAATTCCCGGCTGAACAATGCACACAGCGGCACTGGCATTTATACGTCAGGGCAAGAACAGCCAGGGCAGGAGATTTTTTCCCCAGGCAGTATTTCGAAATAATGAATCTCAATACCTTTAAAAAAGACCTGCCGTTGAGAATCTTGAGGATAAACAGCGCCACGAGCGCCTTATTCAAAAGCATCTTAAATTTATACTTCATAACAAAACCCTTTCAACCGCCTTAACAGGACAAAAAAGCCCCCCACCTACAGGCTAAATCTTGGCGCAGTCGACAGGCGGCGTTTCCGCCTTACCCTCAAGCTTGGCTTCATTGCGCCTGAAAACCGGATTGTTCATGACGCAATCATAGTTATTATCTATGGAATTAAAGAATTTGCTGGCCCACATGCGCTTTACAATGGCTTCAAAAGATTCTTTTCTGATATTCCCGAAGGAAAACGGCACCGCATAACACAGTTGAACATCACCGTACGGAGAAACATAGAGCATTTTCCTGTTCAACGCTTCACATACTTTTTTCCTGCCCTTAACACTGAACAAAGGGCTTTCTAAATAAACAAAGCCGGGCTCCAGTAAATCATAAACAACCTGCTTCTCCTGCGGGTCCAGCAATTCATCGCACTGACTGTCTTTCCACTTACCCGCCATTAAAGGGAACAGTATCTTGACAGCGGTTACCCCTGTCTGTTTTCCGAGCTCTATTATTCTCTTAAGGTCCCCGGAGTGAATATTCCTCTTGGAAGCGTATGTCGAAAGGACACAGGGGATATTTTCCCTTACACACAACTTCAGCCCTTCGATCGCCTTCTCAAAAACACCCGCGTAGCCACGCAGGCGGTCATGGGTATCTTTATCGGCACTGTCTATGCTCACATTAATGTTGTTGATGCCGGCGGACTTCAAATCCTTTAACATGCCCTCATCCAGCATGATACCGTTCGTATCAATAGACACGCTCAGGCCGCAATGATACCCGTGCCTGACCAACTCAATGATCGACGTGTTAAGGATCAACGGCTCTCCGCCGAAGAAATTGACTTTAGGAATGCCGCATCGCGCAATATCGTTTAACAGCAGCTTAACCTGCGCAGCGTCCATTTCTTCTTTCGGGACCAAAGGATAGGTGCATACGGAACAATGCACGCACTTGCACTGGCATTTATACGTCAAGCCTATGATGACAGCCCCGGGGCATTGCCGGCCAAGGACCTTGGTCCGGAACAGGTAGCGCACCGTCATGAACAACTTCTTAAGGCTTGCCCGACTGAGCCCCAGCTTATAGATCAGCATTATCTTGTCGATCCGTGAACGGAATGCTTGCTTGAAAGATGCTGCAGCCGAACTGATGTCGAATTTAAATTTTGTCATAATGTAGTGTCCGTAAAAATGAATGTACTGAAAAGGCGATACCGTATCCGTATGTATGCGCCGCTTGCGACTGAACTTCGGGACCACTGAATCAAAAATCACCGAGAAATTATTCAGATTTAAACTGAAAATGGCCTTATAAACCCCGCTGCGGACCAACCACTCTACCACTGACCGGGGTAAATATTTACTGAATATGATCAGGGTTTGAATTCTCTTTAAAGAACCATACCTCTTTTCTTCAATAATTATCCGCTCATTGAAACCCGCCGCGCTTAACATCGATGCCTGGGCATCACTTAACAATCCGCGGTCCTGGGCTAATCGGGTTATGTGTGTTTTAGGATAATACCTTAAAAACAGACCGGAGAGCACATCAGGCCTGTTGCAATTAAAGAACTTCGCCATGCTTATCACCTCATCTTCAGTTTGCTCCGGCAAACCAAGAATGAAATCGACGATGAGATAAACATTCGTTCTTCTGAAAGAACGAATCAGGCCCGCCACCTTCTCATTATCATAGTGCCTGTTCAAAACCTCCCGGCGCGTCTGTTCCGAAAAAGTGCCGTACCCCATAAAAACCGTCGCGCAGCCGCTGTTTTCCAATAACGCGATCACTTCATCATCGCAATGATCCGGGGAGATAAAACAGAAATAAGGCAGGGCTATTTCCTTTTTATACCTCACGCTGAACCCTCTTAACCACGCCTTGTCCTGCGTAAAAACGTCATCAAAGAACCGCACCATCTTCATATTATATTTTTGTTTGGCAGCAACAAGCTCGTCGATCACATTAGCGACTGACCTTCTCCTGATAAATTTGCCGTGCCCCTGGTATATCTCACGTAATTGATGGCTTGCACAATAAGTGCAAAGGTGCGGGCATCCACGCGATGTGATGATCTTGTACCCACCCATAAAGAGGGGGTACTCTTTAGCAAATATCTCTTTATCTGCCAACGGAAGACTGTCAAGGTCCTCAACCAGGCGTCGCGGCGAATTTGAATATATTGTCCCGTCTTTCTTCGACCATATATTCGCTATGCCGGCAACATCCCTGTTCCCTTCCAGCGCATCGACCAATTCAACGATCGCCGCCTCTCCCTCACCCACACAAACATAATCGATCGATGGGTACTGAATAACTTCTTCCGGGACGATCGTAGGATGTATCCCGCCGAAGATCACGGGCGCCGCAATAACCCCCTTGATCGCCGTTGCCAGGTCCAGGGCCCATGCGAAATTATCCGAACAAACGGAGAAACATATTAACCCGGGGTCGATAGCTGTAATTTTACGGAGGAGTAACTTTTTATACGCGCACAACGTCTTCAGGGAGGGAATGGATACAAGCTCCGTATCAAACAACTTCGGATCAAACGCCAAAGAACAGTCATGGCCTCCCTGCTTCAAGGCGGCCGATAAATATTCAATGCCCAAAGACTCGCAATCACTTGTTACAAATACAACCTTCATAGTACAGGAATCCTCATGACAACCGCCCCATCATATTAAATGATTGTCCTTATACCACGCAGCAGCCTGCCTCATCCCGTCTTGAAGATTCACATCCGGCACATAACCTAATTCCCGCCCGGCCTTATCGATGCTTCCAAAACAATCCGAACACAGCGACTTGATACCTCCCTTACTGATATCCATCTTGAACGGACACAGCTTTATATTAAAAACCCGCTCTCCCGCCTCTTTAAGTGCGATCGCAATATCCATCAGGGCTTTGGGAAAATATAACCGTCCAAACTTTCCGCTTATTGAGTCTGATATGGCCTGAGCAAATTCTCTAAACGTACACGGATGGCCGCCTATAAAATAAATCTCACCCGGCCTGCCCTTTTGCTCGGCCAGCAAAGCGCCTTTGACCAGGTCCGTTACATAACAGACAGGGATCTTGTTTGAACCATTGCCGATTGTCATAAATAGACCGTGCTTAATAAGCCTGTAAAGCATGAGCATTCCCATGCACCTGGGGCCGTATATCTGCCCCGGACGAACAACGATCGCCGGAAACCCTTCGCTTTTGAATATTTTAAGCACGTACTCTTCAGCGGCAAGCTTGCTTTGACCGTACACCGTCACCGGACGGCACGCCGTCGATTCATCAATATGAGACCCTGTCCCGACGGCCACAATGCTGCTGAAACAAATAAACGTTGTGACCCCCTCACTCCAAGAGGCTTCAACAAGATTCTTTGTCCCCGTCACATTCACATCATAATACGGCTCTTTAAACCGGTCACGGCGGCTTATAACCTTGTCCGGGCGGACTTTTGCCGCCAGGTGATAAATGACCCCAACGCCTTTCACGGCGGCCTTTAAGGATCCCTTATCTAAAAGATCTCCATAAACAAGCTCGACATTTAAACTTTTCAGGAACCTTGTGTCACTGGTGGTTCTGACCAGGCATCTGACCCGCCTGCCGCCGCCGATCAAAGCCTGCACGAGAAAGCCGCCGATAAATCCGGTCCCGCCCGTCACTAAAACCAAATTCTCCATACACTAAGCCTTTATGCGTGTTTTAGTATTGCCTGCGCCATTGACCTGACATCATCCACACAGCCCTCAACATCCAGATAAGCATGCCCCCCCATCCTTCCGGTAAGCCTTAAAGAAGGATGCCGCTGCATGATCATCTCTTTATACTTTTGGACATCATCCATGTTTGTGATCACAGGATACGCATCCGCCTGCTTGATCACCATCGATTCCTCAATGTCGGCGGCATTCAATGTCACGCCCATCAACCTCAGACCTTTAAAACACTTTTCCATAATGACACTTTCACTCAACGCCAATAACTCCTCGCCGCCGATGATCTCGAGGCTTAAAGAATGCTTGCCTTCGGGCGTCATGGCACCGCTCCAGGACTTATACATATACCATCTCGAAAATATCAAATCCCCTGAGGGAAGATAAACCCAGTGCACCGGAGGAATACCCGGCAATTCCTTCTTTAATAGAAGATTCACAAAAATAACACCACGCGTCTTAAACCCTTCCCGACAACCATCAAGCCCGGCATCACCCAATAAGGGAATAAGGCGCTGAACAGGGATCGTTGAAACGATATTTTTAGCCCTCACCGTACGCTCACCCGTCAATGCCCTTATAACAACACTTCCGGCCTCAACCTTGATGGCCTCTGATGACACTAACAACGTGACATTCTGCTGTAGCTGCCCTTGAATGGCATCGATCACGGCGCCAATGCCCGCTTCAGGGTAAAAAAAGGTCGCGCATGAATCCTTCGACCGCACGCCCTGCAAGCCCAGCATGAAATGAAGAAAATGAAATTTACCAACACGCTTCTTCAAAAACTCAGGCGGCAATGAAGAACACTCAACCCCCCAGACCTTCTTGGTATAATCCTTGAAAATAAGCTTATAAAGAGTTTTTCCGTACTGCGCACACAGCCATTCCTCAAAATTCGCGGGCTTCTTACGATCAAATCTTCCCAACAAAAAATCTTTAAGGATCGCTATTTTAAGCTCTGCCTTCAACTTAAAAGCATCCCAAAGAATGGGCGGATAATGCATAAAGCACCCGTCGACATATATCCTCGCCTTGCGCCGGTGTTTAAGTAATCTACCCTGAAATCCGATCTCTTTAAGAAATGAAAAAAGTTCGGCATTCTTATGAAAAACCAGCCTGTGACCGCCGAGGTCAAAGCGCGCCCCGTGACAGGAAAATGTCCTTAGGAGCCCGCCCGCTACAGAAGCCTTTTCAATAACAGCAACGCGCTGCCCGGCCCGGCTCAACAAAAGTGCCAGATAAAGCCCCGAGAATCCACCCCCTAAAATCACTGTATCGAAATGCTCTTTATCGTCCATGTGATCCTGTTATTTAGCCCTCTTTAGAGACCATAGTATCATATGAAATTCTCTCAAAGCGCTTTTGATCCTAAAAAGATCACGCATTTTAACCAGCCTTGACCACAAGTATCCCGGCCGGAAGTAAAACGCCCCCACCGCCTCAACTCTCCAGCGCCACAGCTCATCAGGCCTCAACGCTGAAAAGGATTGTGCCGGATAACTCACGCCGCTATCCATGAACACGCGATCATCTATCTTAATTAGACCCTTATCGATCAATTCCCGGCGCAATTCAGTCCCGTATGCGGGCGTAAAGATATTAAACGACGCATAATCACAACCGAGGGACTGAGAAAGCTTTATGGTGTTTTTAACTGACCGTTCATCTTCTCCCGGAAGCCCTAAAATAAATGTAGCGACTGTTTCAATATTCAAGGCGCGACAGGTCTTGAAAACCTCCTGAATAAACGCCACATCATACTGCCTTTTATACCGGCGCAGCATATTTTCATCAGCACTTTCAACCCCGAACATGATGGTATGGCAACCGGCCTTCTTCATGCAGGACAGTAACTCGGCAGAAGCTGTTTCCGGGCGTAAAAAAGCCACCCACCCGAAATCAAAGCGCCCGTCGATCAATTTCTTGCAAATCGCCTGAATACGGTCGGGGGCCCCTCCGAAAACCTGGTCTTTAAAAAAAATCTCCCTGACACCGATACGCCGCAGTAATTCAAACTCTTGCGAAAGATCCTCAACCGGCCTTTCCTTATAAGAAAATCGAGCCGCCGGACAATAACTGCACTGATGGGTACATCCAAAATTTGTTATCATTGTCGCCAAGGCGTGACGGCGCATGAACGGGAAGGAATATGCCTTCATATTAAAAAGATCGTGCCGCGGCAAAGGGATGCGCCAGGTATGATCCCCGCTATCCAAGGGCGTGACGGCAACGCCCTCACCGGACTTATAAACCATATTAGCTAATGAATCACGCTCCCCGGAAAGGTACCTCAACAGATCCGTCGATGTAAAATCAAGGCATGCGGCATCCAGCCAGCCTTCAGCTCCCAAAATATCCGCCGCATCATCCAGAAAAATATCACCCAGGCCCACCATCATGGCTCCGGTCTCAGCTTTAACCCGGGCCATAAAAATGCGGTCTTCTTCAAAAGAAACGGCCCCTGTTAAGAATACCACCGCCGCCGGCTTGCAGGCCGCCACACGCAGCAAGGCCGCCTGGATCGAAATACCCTCAGCAATACAATCGATGATCCTGATATTAAATTTTTGAGAAAGAATGCCACTTAAGACGACAAAATCTGACGGCTGATAGCAATAACTGCCTTTGGAGATCTTACTGCAATAATAATCCCGCAAATAGACATGCCGGCCCGGCGGATTGATCAAAACCACTGTA
>PEAF01000008.1 GCA_002753465.1 Candidatus Omnitrophota bacterium | reverse complement strand
CGTCAAGGTGTATGTCGATGCGGTCAAGCAGGGGACCCGATACCTTGCCACGGTAGTTCTGGATCTGGGCATTGGAACAGCGGCATGGTTTTTGGCGATCGCCCAAATGACCGCACGGACAGGGGTTCATTGCGGCAATAAGGGTGAACTTAGTGGGAAAGCTGACCGTGCGGCGCGCACGGGCAATGGTCACATGCTTATCCTCCAGGGGTTGCCGCAGGGCTTCTAGGGCATTGCGGCTGAACTCGGGTAGTTCATCCAGGAAAAGGATGCCGTTATGGGCGAGGGTGGCCTCGCCGGGCTTGGGGTCTGACCCTCCGCCGACGAGTGAGATGGTGGAGGCGGTGTGATGCGGTGTACGGAACGGGCGGCTAAGGGTGAGCGGGGGTGTATTCTTGGTCAGATTGGCGATCGAATAGATCTTGGTCACTTCCAGCGCTTCTTCCGGCGTTAATGGCGGCAGGATACCGGGTAGCCGCCGGGCCAGCATGGTTTTCCCGCTTCCCGGAGGCCCGATGAAAAGGGCATTGTGTCCGCCGGCGCAGGCAACTTCCAATCCTCGCTTGGCTAAAGTCTGCCCTTTAACATCCGCAAAATCGGGTTGATCTATCATGGAAGGCGATTCTTTGAGCGTTGCAGTTGATTTGAAATGTTCCTGTTTTTCGGTAGAGGCCAGGAATTCAACAACAGCTGTTAATGTGTTGAAGGGAAAGACGCGCGCCTCTTGAGCGAGGGCAGCTTCTTCAGCATTGTGATGGGGCACAATGAGGCCGCTCAGCACCTCATCGCATTTTTTAACGGATGCTATGGCTGCCGGCAAAGTGCCGGAAACAGATTTGATATGTCCTGTCAGAGAAAGTTCACCCAGGGCGGCAAAGCGGGCGAGTTGATCCGATGGTAGTTGTTCGGTGGCCGCCATAAGCCCCAGTGCGATGGGCAGGTCAAAGGCCGGGCCTTCTTTGGGCGTATCAGCAGGAGCCAGGTTGATCGTGATACGCGCGGATGGAAAGCTGAACCCTGAGTTCTTGATCGCGGCACGCACGCGTTCTTTGCTTTCCCGGATGGCGCTGTCCGGCAAGCCCACGATGGTCAAAGCGGGAAGGCCTTTGCTCACATCTACTTCAATAGTAATAGGATACGCGTCTAATCCGTACAGACCGAATGTGAATGACCGAGCCAGCATTGTAAAACCTCCTCATGTTAAGGAGGGCGTAACAGGGAAAGCGGAAGTTTGTTTATATCACAAAATATATTTAATGTAAAATTAATTATTCATTCGCCTTGGCATTGAGTTAGTTAATATGTTATATTTTCAATAATTTCTATTAAACAATCGCGCGATAGCCAGGTTCCATGATAAGAAAATTGATCTTCCGATCAGTTTCATGCTGGATCATTTGCAGCCTTATTTTTTCTGCGGTGATACCGCCGCAAGCTTATGCCCAAACAGTGAATTTACCGGCACCCGGGACCTTGGTATTTTCCAGCTCAGCTTACACACCCGTCATGATCAAGGGGCTTAAAGTCCATCCTGAAGATCCGTTGCAATTGGACTTCATTGTGGATACGGGGAATTCCGGGTTTAAGGTGGAGGGTGAACATGCCGCGTTGCTGCGTGCAGAATCCGGAAAATTAATCCAATATTTTCTAGCCGCTTTGACCATTCCTGAAAAAGATTTCTGGGTTAACCTGTCACCTTATGAGCAGGACCGGATGATGCCTGAAGCATTGGGCAGAATGGAGATCGGCCGTGACATGCTGGCACAGGATTACCTGCTCAAGCAATTGACGGCCTCGCTTATTTACCCTGAGAAAGACCTGGGTAAGGCGTTCTGGGACAGGGTCTACGCCAAGGCGCAGCAGCGTTTCAGCGCGGTCGATATTCCCGTCGATACATTCAATAAGGTCTGGATCACGGCGGATACGGCGAAGGTGCTGGAACGTGACAATACAGCATTTGTCGTCGATGCGCATTTGAAAGTCATGCTGGAAAGCGATTATCAGGCCGCACGTTATGCTAAAGCCCAGGGGGCGGAAGGTTCACCGCGTTCGACTGACATTCAAGATGATGTCAAAAAGATCATCCGTACGATCATCCTTCCCGAGATCGAAAAAGAGGTTAATCAGGGGAAGAATTTTGCGCCCTTACGTCAGATCTACCATGCCATGATCCTGGCCGCATGGTACAAGCAGGCACTTAAGCATGCGCTGCTGAATCAGGCGTACAGCGATAAAGCCAAGATCAGCGGCGCGCTGGCAGATGATCCGGCGGCCAAAGACAAGATCTATGATCAGTATATTCAGGCGTATAAAAAAGGCGTGTTTAATTATATCAAGGATGAAACAGATGCGCTCAGTCGCCAGAGTGTGCCGCATAAGTATTTCTCCGGCGGAGAGGTTCTTGATCCATCCCGGGTGATGGCTATTGTGCCAACAGTGACTGCGCAGGAACTGGCGGGGCTCAAGGTAGGTGACCAGGCGATGGTGCAGACTAAGATCAGTGCGATCAGCTCTGACCGGGCCATGGATGATAAGGCGGGGGAATTGCCGACCATCGCTGAGATCACGGACATGCGGGCTATTAAATATTATTCCGATGTCATCAAGGGTGGCGGGGCGCGCAGTTATCTGAACAAGCAGAAAACCCTGCGGCAAATGCGCCAGCAGAAGTTGCTCGATCGCCTGAACGCTGTTGCGGTGGATATCGGCGCCCGTTCTAAACGGGTTTATGACGGCCTCCGGGCGGAACTTTTCGGTGATTTTTCGGATGAAATGAACGTACGCGTTTTCATTGATCAGCAGGTTGCGCCGTTCATTGCCCGGGCCGAGGATCGGAAGATAAAAAGGTTCAAGATGGGCTATACGGGCAAGTTCGCCAGCGGCAAGACGACGGTGGCGGATTTTATCCGTGATGAGCTGGTGCAAAATAACATTCCCTGGAAGGTCAGGACATTTTCGTTCGATGATTTTCTGCGGCCGAAAGAAAAGCGGATCCCGGTCGATACGGAGAATTTCTTTGAGAAATTCGACGTGCAACGCTATAAGGAGTTCATGCGCCTTTTGGACAGGAATGAATTAGCGATGAAACCTATTTATGACCAGACCAGCAAGGGCCAGCTGGAATTCGGGCTGGATGAGGATGGGAAAGTTACTTTGTTTGACGGTGAACAGGAAATGGTGATCGACGGGCAGGGTTCCTCAGCGGTTATTGAATCATTTATGGTCGAGCGGGATAAGAAAAACGGCCAGCGCGGTAAAAGGATTAAAACTCTGGAGCGCCAGGCCATCAGTAAAAGGGCTGTCCCACAGAAACTTATTCTAGGCAGCACGCCGGTTTCCGTTGAACGCGCCCGGACCGGCGCAGGGTTTACCGTGCGCATCAAGGATTCCAGATTTGATATCATGACGCGCGAAGGTAAATTCATGCTGGCCATGGAGGGTGCGGCGCCGGTTGAGCTGAGGCAGGATAATAAAGTTGAAGCGCTGGAAGCCTGGGCGCCTGTCGCCTCAGCTGATCCGTCCGACCGTGAGCTTGTTATCGGTGAAGGTATCGGCGTCCTGTTTTCTGACCTGTTTGATATTACGGCTAATGTGAATGTTACGGCAGCGGTGCGGCATGTTCGGTCGATGATAAGGGAGTGGATACGCGGCCGCAAGGACTCGGGCAAGGATACCCAGCATGCGGAAGTCCTGACCGTGCGTGAATTTTCAGAAGACGTGATCATTGATAATCTGAACCGCGAGGCGATACGCCGCCGCGGCATGGGTGTTGAACATCAGACGCATTTTCACATCAATAACATGACCCTGCCCGAGCAGATCCTCAGGAATTATATTTATGGTTTGGTAACGGTACGGCATAAGAGGTTTTTTAAATCCGAGGGGCTTGATCTGGATGAGCTCATCAAGGGCATGAAGTCCGCGGAAAGTACGGCTTTTAAAGATTGGTTGCAGACGGTGATCGCGCAAACTCCGGAACCGTTCACGACGCCAAAACCATTTCCAGGCGAGAAGATCGGCAATCTGGATGAGGGCAGCAATATGTATTGGGAGGGTAGCTCGCGCACCGTAGCCCTGGGCCGATTCCTCTTGCTTAAGTTCATGCTCAGTCCCAGCGGCAGGTTCGGGGATCTTGATCCCGAAGCGGAGGCTCATCTGCAGGATATCCTCAATCGCACGCAGGGTTTGACCGCGGGCGGACATATTTTCGATCTGTCGCCGGACAACATCGTTATGCCCTATCTTGATCCGGCTGTGAAGCCGGCGGGAGAGCTGAGGCAGGTGGCGCTTAAAAAGGTGCTTTTGATGAATCAGTTGCAATTCATGGAAAGTGTCCTGAATGATCTGCAGGACCGCTATAACGATGCTAAAGAAAAGTCAGCGCCGGCAGATGAGATAGAGGCCGAAGGCCAGCGGTGGATCAGTGATTTCTTCCGGGTGCAGTCTGAACTGGCGAAGATGGGGATCATTGATATCGCACCCTCCCTGGCGCGGCGCTATGGCAAGGGCGCTTCCCATGGTTCAGAGCTTGTCCTGGGGGTGGCGTCGCTCAGTTATAAGCTGGATGGAGAAGCGCTGGATGCTGTTGATGCGATCACCGCAACGGAGAATGCGTCGCGTGCAGCAGGATTCATGAAGACGTTGATCGATCAGTATCCAGACCTGCCAGGCATTAAGGATTTGCAGGGTTTCCAGTTGAGGTTCATGGGGAATTCCGATATGCAGGAAGATTATCTGGCCCGGATACCAGCCGTATTCCGGCCGTTCTATGTGGCCCAGGTCAAGCTATTCCCCAAGGACCGGCATGAGCTTTCATTGAGCACAGGCGGCTTTGGTGCCGCGTGGGCCCATGCGAAAGAAAAACAAATGGCGCGCACGTTCAAGAATGGCGGGGCATTTGCTATCCCGATGCATTATCGCATGATCGAAAGTGTGGCCGGGGTCGTTGCCGAGCACGCGCTGGCTGGATTGCAGCTGGATTTTAAAGCCATTATGCGTCAGCGTACTTCAAAAGATAAGGTGGGGACTAAGCCGGCTTTACAGTGGGTGGCGGCTTACCGCGCATCTTTGCAGGAGAATCAATATGACTTCCTTTATTCTATGGTGAAAGCCATGCAGGATCATTGCCTTGATGCACCGGACTGGCTGGACCATATGACGGGCAAGGATGTTGAGACGGTCTATGCCACGGTCCTGCAGGATCTGACCGAGCAGCGTAGTGGTAAGTTGCCCATGGCCAGTCCGTGGCAGCAGGATATTTTCCGGAAAGTTGTTCAGTTCGCGTTGGAACTTCCCGCGGACTGGAATGATTTTGACGCGGGGACGGTTAAGGACGGTTCAAGATCTGACGCGGCCATGTTGGATCCTGGCGGTATTG
The DNA here is from genome assembly GCA_002753465.1 of Candidatus Omnitrophota bacterium. GTDB lineage: Bacteria > Omnitrophota > Gorgyraeia > Zapsychrales > Fredricksoniimonadaceae > Fredricksoniimonas. Next base: position 46,350 of record PEAF01000008.1, on the reverse strand, counting down.
ACCTGAACGCCACGGATTTAGGGATGGATATTGTGCGTGAGAGCGGGCCAATTGACATGCCGCTTGACCCGGCCATGGTTGCTTCGTTTGAAAAAGGGGATTTTGCGGGGGTTGAGGGGATCATAGTGAAGATCCTTCCGATCGATAGCCTATGGTCGACCCTAGGCCTTTCGACGCCTAAAATCCCGTAGCCGCTTGTTTTTCACTCTATTATCGGATATATTTAGTATTAAGTTTGGGTGTGGATTTGTTATTTGACGATAAGTCAATATAAAATGTCAAAGGATGTCAAATTATTGTATTGAAAGTTAGTTCGGCTTGAGGTATATTGAGCATTTATTTTAACTTATTGGCCATTTGCCAGTAAACAAACGATGGAGATCGATATGAGTATACAGACACTGCGCAAGAGCACGGGATTCAAGTGCGTACTTTTTGTTCAGGCCATGGCGTTTGTTCTTTCGGGCGTTGCCATGCCGATCAGGTCGTATGCTCAGAGTGTGTCTCAGTTGCCTGTGCCCGGCACCATGCTTGCGGTCAGCCAGCCGTTCGCGCCGCTTATCCTGCGCGGGTTCAAGGTCGATCCGGCCAATCCGTTACTCTTTGATTTCATTGTTGATAAAGGCGATACGGCCCTTAACGCTCAATCGTTGCAGGATGAGGGTAAGAAGCTGATCAAATATTTTTTGACAGCCCTGACTGTTCCATCCAAAGACCTTTGGGTCAACCTTTCGCCGTATGAGAATAATCGTATTATCCCGGAACAGTTCGGTAAAACTGAGATGGGTCAGGATCTACTGGGGCAGGATTATATCCTGAAGCAGTTGACCGCGTCTTTAATGCACCCGGATAGCACTCTGGGCAAGGATTTCTGGGACCGTGTTTATGCCAGGGCGCAGGCTGAATTCGGGACCACGCAGATCCCGATCGATACCTTTAATAAGGTATGGATCATGCCGGATCGCGCCAAGGTATTCGAGAAGGGCAATAATGTTTATCTGGTCGATGCCAAAATGAAGGTCATGCTCGAACAGGATTATGTTTCCTTGGAGAACAATAAGGCGAATTTCGGCGGCGCTAATGAACAGATGTCAGATAACGATAAATATAACGTAAGCAAGTTCGCGTCCGATATCGTCCGCGAGGTCCTTATCCCTGAGATCACGCGTGAGGTGAACGAAGGCAAGAGTTTTGCGCAATTGCGTCAGGTGCATTATGCACTGGTCCTGGCCGCGTGGTATGAGAGAAAGATCAAGGACAGCATTTTAGGAAAAACCTTTGCCGGACAGAACAAGATCTTGGGCAATGAAGGCGAAGATCCTCAGGCCAAGCAGAAGATCTATGAGCGTTATGTGGAGGCTTTCAAGAAGGGCGCCTACAACTTTATTAAGGAAGATACGGATCAGTACACCCAGGAAGTTGTTCCGCGCAAGTATTTCTCGGGTGGGTATAAGGCTCAAAAGGCTGAGGTTGTTGAGAATGCACAGTTAGTCGATAAAGTTGATGTTACGGCTTACAGAGATCGCTTGGCAGATATTAAAACAAGTTTAACATTGGATCATGCGGCTACTACGGACGTTAATTCTCGCAGCACTTCTTCATTTAGGGGGGTTGCAAATTTGGAAAGGATCCCAGTAGATGATTTTAAGGCGGTTTCTGGAGAAAAGTATCGCCAGTATAATAGTAAAGACAGTCAGAGCATAAAATATCATGAAGTTTTAGGCCGTACGTCATTTGAGGTATTAAAAGATGGGGATAATGTTTATGTTGCTAAAGATTTCTGGAATCGTTTGGATCAGAAATATAATAATGATACTAAGCGTTTAGACGCCATTAAGAAGACTTTATTCGTTTGGGCGGAAACAGATGGAAATGATCTGGAGAAAGCAAAAGTAGCTTTTGACTCTATGCAAAAGGAAGGATTTGATTCAGCAAAGATTCTTGGAGTAAGCCAAGAACAATTTGTGAAATCTTTTGAAGATCAGAGTATTCTTCCCGATGAGCAGGTCTCCCATTGGGCAGAGAATATTTATAAAATGACAGCTGTCCAGGACTTTGTTGGTATGCGAGAAGAAAAAAATACATACTTTTTCTATCCTATTGCCAGTGATCCGGAGCATTTTGCTCATTTATCAGTTCATGCTTTTGCCGGCGCGTGGCTTGGGGCGGTCGAGAGTGATTTACGTGTTCAAGGGGTTGATAGAAGAAAATTAATCCAGTTAGCCACACAACATTATCGATTTAAGAACGCTAAAGACTTCCTTTCATATTTAAAAAGCGGGTCTGGGAAGGTGCTTTCCGCGTTAAATGTCACAGAAGTTGGGAGAGACAGTCAGAATATTGGTGAAGATGATGTATTGGCTTATTTGGTCTGGAAAGTTGTGAAGAGTCAGAAAGCGGCTACCGCTGCATATGGTGTTGGTCAAGATCATGGTAATTTGTTAGGCGAGAAATTAAAGCCAGAAGAAATTACAAAGATTGCTGAATTGAATGAAAAGTTGACAGATGATGAGATTACGCGACTGAAGAGTTCTCCTGACGCCTTGTGGGATTATTTGAGTGGGTTGCAAGATCAGGGGGTTCCGATCGATACGACCATTCGACTGACCATCTCCAAGAATTTGTTAGATGTATTTCTGGAGGGTGGAGAGAAATTTAAAGCCCTTCGACAGGATACAGGGAGTAAAGGGATTGCAGTGAATAAGTTCTTTCAAACACTTGGACGTATCGCTGATCAGGAGACTGATGTAAACATTAAGTCTGTCTTGAAAGGCATTGTGGAGAATGGCCGTATTGATAATCCTAAATTAGTCGAGGATTTGCAAAGGAGTAATATTGAGGCTGTGTTTTTACCCAGAGCCACTCGAGAGGCCTTGCCTTTCGAATCAAGATTGTCATCGCTGGTCATTCCGGTTACGGTGTTGAAAGAGTTTTCTTTTCCAACATCTTCAACAGATATTCGTACTGCATTGCAAAAAGTCAAAGATGATCCTATTTTGAAAGAGATAGTTATGTCGGTGATCACAAGAGGTTCTAGTGTGTCTGATGCCGATATTCAATCGATCATTAGTGTTAATAAGAATGTTATGCCTGATCAAAGGGAGGCATATTTTACTACTGTGCATGGTGTTTTAAGTGGCATCAAGACTTTGCCCCGGAAATTTGCAGAGCAGATCATGGATGAGGCATATTTGAGTACTTTGGTGATGGATAGCAAAACGAGAACTGCGTTCGAACCACAAAAGGATACTGTAGCTTCTTTTGATGTTGGGAATGATTATAAGAAAGATAGAACATTTGTGTTATATGAAATGTTATCGACAGGAGAGATCAGAAAGGATTCTGAGGGTACTATTCCCGCGGGAAAGCCAACAATGACTTTTGAAAAAACTAAAGGCAGTTATTTGTTGGCGGCGTATGATTCAAGTCAGATGAATGAGGTTAACAATGTAAGGACAGATATCGACGGTGGTATCGACTTCGACCTTAATAACGTCAATATGGACATTGAGTCCGATGGGCGGGGGATCCAGTTCAACTTTGACCCGGCCATGCTTAATAATGGCAATTATGACGGTTTAGTGCCCATGATACGGTCGATCACGCCCATTGCGGATCTGACAGGGTTTATGGCGAAATAAAGCCGTTCATCGTTTAACTTTAAAGCCCCGGTGCTGTTGACCGGGGCTTTTTTATTGGTGCTCATTCGACGACAAGATGGCATTGCGAGTAATAATATTTTATACTTAAAGCATGGCTTGGGTTGTCGGGATTCAATATGACACATATGAATAAAATGAACAATTTGTCCTGGCGCAGGATCATTGCGGCTTTTGCCCTTGTGGCATTCTTGCTGAACAGCGGGATCGTTCCGCTTTCTTATGTCCACGCGCAGGAAGTGTTTCAATTGGCTCTGCCGGGCTCAAGGGTGAGTTTGAGCCCTGCCTTTATTCCGCCGCTTCTGACGGGTGTTAAAGTTTATCCGGATAATCCCTTCCGGCTTGATTTCATCCTGGACAAGGGTGATGGGGCAAAGGCGTTACATACAATGTCGCTGCCATCTGAATCCTCCCGCTTGATCAAATATTTCCTTGCATCGCTTACGGTGCCCGAGAAAGATCTGTGGGTTAATCTCTCGCCTTATGAGAAGGACCGTATTGTTCCTGATGCTTTCGGGATAACCGAGATGGGGCGTGACTTATTGGCACAAGATTATTTGTTGAAGCAGATCACAGCCTCAGTGATCTATCCCGAGGATAAAGTCGGCAAGGAGTTCTGGGCCAAGGTTTACAGTGAGGCGGAACGGCGTTACGGCACAACAAATATTCCTGTGGATACCTTTAATAAGGTTTGGATCGTTCCGGCGAAGGCAGTTATTTATGAGAATAAAGATTCTGCCTATGTTGTTGAGAGTCGTTTGAAGGTTCTTTTGGAGGAGGATTATCTGGCTCTTGAAAAGAACCAGGGTAGCGCCGTGGTTACGGTAAAGGATCAGGACAGCCATAATCTTGGATCAGAGATCATCCGTGAGGTTGTGATCCCGATCCTTGAAAAAGAAGTCAATGACGGCAAGAATTTCGCGCAGTTGCGGCAGGTTTATCATTCACTCATTCTGGCGATTTGGTTCAAGGACAAGATTAAAGATACCATTTTTGGCAAAGCCTATGTTGATCAGCAGAAAGTTGGCGGTGTTGATATTGTTGATAAGGCCGCCAGGGAAAAGATCTGGGCGCAGTATGTTGAGGCGTTCAAAAAGGGGGCTTACAACTACATTAAGGAAGATATTGATCCAGTCACAAAGCAAAGCGTGCCGCGGAAGTATTTTTCCGGGGGGGCTGGTTTGTATAGGACAAGAGAAGTGCTATCAAGAACTACTGACAGGTCCCAGTTGCCGGAAGGCATTTCTGATAGGGCGATGGTTGTTAAGGCTGATTTAGTGAGTGTGGATGCCTCGATGGACGCGGAGAACGAACAGAATGTTGCTCCGGAAAAGATTGAAAGGATCAGTCAAGCGCTTACTGTCGTTGTCCGCCAGGAAATGGGTGAAGATATTAACTTGGCAAAGAGTGTTTTAATAAAAGACCTTGATGTGAAGACTATTCCTATGCTTGAAGATGTTCTAAAGAAGCAAACAACTGATTTCAGGGAGCCATTTAATATCAGGAGGGATATTTTTGATATCTTAAAGGCAATAAAAAAGCCATGGATTAAGGATGCTCTTTTAGTTTTGTTTAAGCTTGAATTGGGTCTTTTCAAAGGCCGCAATCTTTACAATCATCTTTATGATTATGCTGTTATTGATCTCTTAATTGAGAGCACAAACATTACTATCGATGAAATAGCCGAGCTGTACATATTTATTAATGATGAATCGTATTACTATCGGAATTCTCAGTTGTTTGAAAGGATTGAAAGACTTTCTACTCTCATAAAAAGTGCGACGATCGAAGAGAAGGTTATATTTATCATTGAAAGGTACATAACAGAATCCCGTGAACGGGTATGGAAAGTTAGAAGCTCAGAGTTTGGGAAGGAAATCGAGCGTACCTATAATCTCCCTTCAGATGGGCTCAGGGAACCCGATCTTACAATTATTGATAAATTACAATTGGCAGGTTTTCATCCCACGGTCCATTCGCAAACGGTAGATGTTGCAGGCAGGTGGGAGCATCATACGCTTTATCGAACATATTATGAATTTAAAGTTCCAAGTGAAGAAGTCAGCCGTGTGAATCAGTATCTTACGGTTAATGGATTAAATACAATTCATAATAAGGAACTGACACCGGACATGAAAGAGGATCCGAGGATACTCGTACTTGAGAATTTAGTATTAAATTACAGTAAGAAAAAGGTGGAAGCGATTACTTCGGTTTTTAGTCGGCTAAATAAAGATTATGATAAGAAAGCATTAGCTGATGCATATACCGAATTTTGGGCAGCAAGAATGAAAAAGAAGCTTCGTGATGAAGAGGGGCGTTTTCATATTGGTGATAGAAAGCAATTTGAAAGTTATCAGACTTCTGATGACAAGTTTGACCCTTACGTGAAGCGTACTGACGCGCATCCATTTCTGAGTCAACTTAAGGATAAGTATGGTATTGCCGGTGGTTATGTGGAACAAGAGCGCCACGCCGAGGATTACCCTGGCAGACATTTCTATGAAGTGGCGGGAGATGATTATTTGGTTGTGCCAGAGGGGTATGCGTCTTTTATTGAAATGTATTTATTGTTGGGTGAAAAAGTTGTCGAGCAAGTTTTGAAGCCATTGTTCATTAATCGGGGTGTTAACCGTGCTATTGAAAATGAATTAAGAATGGATTCGAACTTTCAGAGTCTTTACAGTTTCATTGAATCAAGGGGTTTAGTATTTCGACCAGATTTGAAATACTAAACCCCTTGATTCAATGAAACTGTGATTGCAGAGAAAAGAAAGGAGGGACATATATTTGTAGGAGAAGAAATAGAAGCTAGGTATCAGATTGGGGGTGCACTTGACTTTGCGTTTAACAAAAAATTAGATAGTCGCGTAAGTGAAGAGAGTGCGTTCCTTAAGATATTAAGAGACGAATTTAGGATCAATGGCGCATATCAGCGCGTGTTGAAGCGAGTTTCAAATCAAGAGTCAGAACACCTGCATGATTTGTATTATATGGGTATTGACTTGATCGTTCCAGATGAAGCCAGGGAGTTCCTGTTGTTTTATTTTAGTCTTCCTCAAGAGATCTTTCAGAATGTATTCTCCGGGAAGAACTTGGAAGACATGGGGATCCCTTTAATGACACAAGATAATCTGCTTGGCTTACTTAAACAGGCTGGAATCTCTGAGCCTGTTGTCGATGATCGTTTGCTTCAAATAATTAACACAGCTATGAAGGTCAGTGCGCAACTGGATTTGAAGTCCGTGTACGATCTTTATTATCGAATATTTGTGGATCCTAAGCAATATCGATCGACGCCTGAATTTTCTGAGGATGGATCTTTGAGGAAATTATTTGTTAAGTCGGAAGGAACAGTCGAGGGGCGCATTGAAACACTGGAAGCATCCCTCAATGCCGGCAAGGTATTACCTGACACGGGTGATGTTATACAAGATGATCCTCTTATCAATATTCTTCAAGATAAATTCGGGATCACCGGTGTTTACATGAAGAATCAAACGGTTGTCAATGAAGAGCCTGGCCGGCATTATGCCGAACGTAATAACAACACCTATATTTATGTGCCAAAAGATTCAGGCGATTTTGTTCAGTTTTATTTGCAGGGTGGCGGGGTGCTTTTGCATTCATTGGAGCTTAAGGATAAGGTGGATCTGGGTGTCAGGATTCTAGGGAAAGGATCTTATGTTTCGCAGATGGGGAATAAAGAGGCAGGGTTTTTAGTATTTGAGCGCCTGGGGTTGCCGTATCCTCCGGGGATCGTGCTTTCTGAAGAGCTTGTTAAGGATATTCTTGCGGGTTCTGATCTTGAGCAGGAAGGGTACATTAAATTATTACGAAGCAAGTTGAAAGATATTATGGCTGATCCATTCTTGCCGCTTATGGTAAGGAGTAACCCGAAACGTTCCATGCCTGGAGTTCTTGAAACAATCCCGGAAGGCAATAGTGGTTTGATCCATGTGATCCGTGAAGTCGCCCAGGCCTGGGATTCGCCGGCAGCTAAGGCGTATCGTCAGCGGGAGGGGATGGCTGATGTTTATGATCTTCCTATTATCATTCAGCAAAGAGAGCTTGGTTACAAGACAATTCGCGGTGATCGAGGATTTCCGGACAGGAAATATGAAGAACAACGCCAAGCTGCTCCTTCCTTGCCATTTTACGGGGCTGGCGTTCTTTCGACACGCAATCCGAATACCAATGCGCCAGGGCTCTTTGGCAATTATCTGGAAAATGCCACGGGTGATGAATTGATGACGGGTGGTGAAAAGGGTAATGATATCAGCACACTTGCGCAAGCGGCACCGGATATTTACCGTCAACTGCTGGAGGCTGGCGAAAAACTCGAGAAAGATGCTGGTCCACAAGAGGTCGAGTTCGTGGTTAACGACGGCAAGTTATATTTTGTTCAGACGCGTAAGATCAGCTTTGCGCCACAGGCAGAAATAAATTATTTACAGCAGTTATTGGCCGAAGCCAAGATCACGGAAGCCCGCGCCATTCCGCAAGTGGAAAGATTGCAGCAGAAGTTGGGGGCAAGAAAGCTTTATAAAGTTAAAGATGCTATTAGGGCTGATGGCCTTGCTAAGGCTGGCAGCACAACGCCGGGCGCCATGCAGGGGCGCCTTGTTTGGAATGTAGAAATTGCCCGTAAGCTGATGCGTGAAGGAAAGCCGATTATTTTTGTAGCGAACAAAACCAATCAGGAGGAAATTCTTTCGGTGATATTTGATTATCCGCAGTCCGGGTTGATTACGAATTATGGCAATAGTTCTTCCCATGAGGCTGTTTTGACGCGCCTGGCAGGGATATCTTCATTGATCAATATGGAGGCTTTGGAGTGGCGTCTCACTGGAGATGGTCAGGGCATTGTCCTTCTTAATGGTGAAAAACTTGAGGAAGGTTCTTTTGTGGTTATAGATGGCGATAGGAACCGTTTATTTAAAGCTGATGCTAATGTTTTGGAGGAGGTTGGAATAGCGCAGGACGCCAGTTATGGGATCGATATTCCCTCTTACAGGAAAGCATTTCTAGTGCCGTATTTGAACGAGGATGGGAGTATTAAGCTGGAATATACGGTTCAGCGGCTGGAAGAGCTCAATCAAGCCGCCACAGAGAAATTCATCCAACTAGAGAAGGGAGATGATAAGAAGCTTGCTTTTACGGCAAACCTTGAGAAACATTTTCTGCATGATATTCTTACGAAACAGGTTACGGATCAGTCTGATAAGTCGATGGGTAATATCAAGGGCGGCATTGACCTTACGCGTGATAAAATAGCAGTTGAAGTTAAGCGTTCCGGTCAAGGTGTTCAGATTAAGTTTGATCCAGCCAAAATATTACAATTTCAAAACGCCTTGGGCCTCACTCCAGTCATTATTGATATTAGCCCAATAACAACTACGATTCCTGTATTTCTTGGTCTTTTAGAAAAGAATGAAGGGGTTGAAGCCAATTTTTGATTAGAAACCATTTTCTTCTATTTGTCCTGCCACCCTATCTTTACGCACAATAATAGTTTATATTTATATAGGGATTTGTACGTTATAAAGGTAACTATGATAAAAAAGATCATTGCTTCAATCATGGTTTTCTGCTTTTTGCTTGGATCTGTGCCGGCGCACAGTTTTGAGCTGGGGTGGTTGCCTGTGCCTGGTGCCATGGTCAGTTCCAGCCCAGATCTGCGCCCTGCCTTGTTTCAGGGATTGCGTGTTGATCTTAAAGATGCGTATCATTTTCAATTCCTGATGGAGGAAGCCCAGGGTCCGGTCGTGGCTGAAGAGACGGATCGCAGCCTGCGTTATTTCCTGACAGCGCTCACGGTCCCCGAGAAAGATATCTGGGTCAACCTTTCGCCCATCGAGAAGGACCGCATTGTGCCCTTGGTGCTCGCGGACACAGAGATGGGGCGGGATCTTTTAGCGCAGGATTATTTGTTGAAACAGCTGGCATCATCCTTGCTTTATCCGGATGGCGTACAGGGCAAAGAATTCTGGAACCGCGTGTATGCGCGGGCCCAGCGTGAATTCGGCACCAATGATATCCCGTTGGATGTGATGAATAAGGTCTGGATCACTCCCGGCGATATTATGGTCCAGGAAAAAGATCATGTGGCGGTCATCAGCAAGGCCACCCTTAAGGTCATGGTCGAGGAAGATTATCTGTTGCTTAAGTCTCAGGGTATCAACGCAGGCGAAGCGGCTAATGGGCAGCGCATCTTGATCAATGATGTTTTCCGTCAGGTGGTCATTCCGGAACTGGAGCGTGAAGTCAATACAGGCGCGCATTTTGCCCGCGTGCGTCAGATCTATCATTCGCTTATCCTGGCGGCCTGGTACAAGCGCCGTTTTCATCAGGGTGCTGTGGCCGCGTCTTATGTCGATCAGGGTAAAACGCCGGGTGTGGCGACCGAGGATAAGGCATTAGCGCAGGCGGTGTACGCGCGCTATGTCGACGCGTATAAAAAGGGCGTGTTCGATTTTATCCGTGATGAGGCGGATGATCAGGGATCGGCTTTGCCGCGCAAATACTTCTCAGGTGGTCTGGACCTCGGGCCGAATATGGCGCAGGCATTCCATACGACGCCGCTGGTCGTCAGTCCGCTGTTTGACGGGGCCTTGAATGTGATCGATGTGAATACGCGCCGCGTGGACGGTGCTCAGAAAGCCGAAGATTATTTAGTTGATGTGCTCAACGCGAATAATCGCCCGAAGATGGGTAATAAGGGGTGGCATCTGGTGGAGAACAATGAAGTTCTTAAAGACAGGATCCCGCCATTTGAGATCCTTTCTGCGGATCTTTACAAAGATTACCGTGCCGGCAAGATCTCTTTGGATAAGGTTGTCGCCGTGCTCTGGCAGAGCCCGAAGATACAGGGTGTCTTGCAGGGTAAAGGCAGTTTGGCGGTGAGGGCGGCGGGTACGATCAATATGCCCGGAGTATTGCCTACGGATAAAAAAGTGACGACGCCGCAGGAAGTTGTTGAGAGCATCATGAGGATCTACGATATCTGGGATTCGCCTCAGGCGCAGGAATATTTGCAGACCCAGGAAGCGCGCGAAGTGCTGGACATCCTTGTTGCGGAAGGTGTTTTTCCTGACAGGCAGGCTGCCATGTCATCCGGTCCGGCGATCGTTGTCCAGCAAGAGGTCTTTGGCGACCTTGGTGCGGAAAGCGGCAGTGGTGTGATGCGTTCCAGAAGCCCTATGACGGGGAAGTTCTTAATGTCAGGTTCATACGGCGTCCAGATGGCACCGGAGAAGCTCCGTAACGGGGACTGGGAAGCGACTAATGTGCCTAAACATTTTTCCTGGCTCAGACGGCAGGAAGGCAATCTTTATGCCTTGCTCAAAGAGAAAGCTGAAAGGCTTGAGGCTTACCACGGTTGGCCGGTCGAGATCGAGTTCATTGTCGAGAAGGGCCAGCTTTATATCGTTCAGGTCAACAAGCAGTTTATTCCGCCGAGCATGCAGACACTGGTTTATATGCGGATGGCGGATGACGGGCGTATTGCCCGCAATGTGGTCCCCTTGCCGGAAGGTAAATTGATGCGCTCGGTAGGTCAGATCAAGTCTGGCGCTACCTTTGATGTGCTGGATGCGCAGTCGATCGGATTATCAGCAGGCGCGGTGGATGGATTTTTGGCGTTTGATATTGATCAGGTCAAGGCCTTGAATCAGGATCCGCTCAAGAAAGGCCGTATTGTTCTGGTTTCGGATGATTTTAATCAGCCAGGCCTTTTAAAAGCTTTGGTTAGCGGTCAGGTCAACGGGATGATCACGACTTATGGTGATTCTGATATGCATTTGGCCAGGATCGCCGCAGAAGGGTTGATCCCCGCCGTATCACTGGCCGCGAATAAAATAGCTAAAGTCGTCCGGGAGGGTTCAGGGAAGCTTGAGGTTGGCGGCAAAGTTTTTGTTGCCGGCGACCGGCTGGCGATCGTTGCTGAAGATATCATGGATGAGGATGAGATCATCCACGTGGGTAAGGTCCTTTTGCCGCGTCAGGAAGAGTTGGTGGTCGAGTTGACTGACATGGTGATCCCTGACCTTGATTTCGATTCTGATAAATTAAGAGAAGACATCACGCGTAAGTTTGCCGACGCTGAGCCGCTGGCCTTGACGGCAACGCATGCTTTATTAAAAAGGATCAGCAAGAACAATACGGTCAAAGAAAAAGAAGCGGTCAAGCTTGAGGTGGCGACGAACACGATCCATAAATTGCTGATGGATAAAATGGCGGCCATGGATGTTGTTGTTAACGGCGCGCGGGAAGATGTGTTTTTACCCATCGCCAACGGTTTTGGTCCGATGTTGTTTAAAGAATCCTATGAGGATGGGTCGAAGAATGCGCAATTTTTGGATGTGAAAAGCGTTGATGACATTGAAGGGCTTTTAGTGAAGATGGCCAGTCTGGTCGAGAAATACAAGAAGTTGTCGACGGCCGGGATGGCGTATCTGAATTATCCTGCGCTGGTGACCAAGGATGTGCCTTTGGAATTCACGATCACGTTCCCTGAAGGCGGTGAGCGTGTTAACTGGGAATATGAAAATCCGGCGCTTTGGGCCTATGTCCGTCAGGCTAAGCCGCAGGTATTTTATCAGTCGAGCGCTTATCTTAACGGGGCGCCGGGCCCATTCCTGAAAAACATTGTTTTCGCGCCCAATTCCAATCCGTTCGAGATCAGGGTTAAGGGCGATGCGGATATTCTTCAGGGGGCGCCAGGCGCCAGCTTTACGGTTAAGATGTCCAATGGTGGGCGCTTGGAGAGTTTGGGGGGATATGCGCCGGAATGGCATTCGCTCAGCATTAAGGATTTCAATGACTATATAGGGAATAAGGTTAGTACCGTGATAGATGCGTATCCTGTTAAGAAACCCGGGAAGACGTATGCGATCGAGAGGGATATCAATAATATTTTAAAGAATAATTTGTCATTCAGCAGGTCACAGGAAGGCATGGTTGAGCTGTTGGTGGATAAGGGCAGGAATTATCGGATCACGCTGGAGCAAAATGCCGAAGATCTTTCTGGGCGCGCGGTAGCGCTGGCCAAGGGTGATGCTGTTTGGCGCTGGTATCAGCAGGATGTGGGCAGCTATTACGCTGAAGGGTCGGGGTCTACATTAAGAGACCCTAACACGAACTGGATCAAAGAGTCGAGATTTCTGATAAGGCTTTTGAAGCATAAGAAAATGTTCCCTGGCTCCAAGGCGTGGCACCGTGCGGGTTATCAAAACAGCTCCGATTCAGGTGGACACGGGCTGAAGGCTTTCTTCCAAAGGGTGTATTATTCCTGGATCGTTCTGGATGAGAAAACGATCAGCAGTTTGAATGAGGCTGTGGCCAATTTGTCCCAGAAATATGATGTGCGCGCCATGCTTCAAAAGCACGGGGATGAAGAAAGGCTGGACCTTGAAGGCGTGTTGATGATGCTTTTCCTGAACAATGGCGGTACACGGGAAGAGTTGATCAAGATGGCTCAGGTTGACAATGCGGCGGTTGGTGGTATCGATCTTGACCTTACCGGTAAGAAGCTTGGTGCGGATCAGGCGCCGGGTACAGCTGCGGATATGCCGATGAATGCTACCGATATTATTAAAGGCCTTGTGCCGGTCATTATAGGTCAGCAAAAGATAAATTCAGCCATGGATTTTGTGCAATTATAGGATACTTTCCTTTTACTTGCATTTTGCGACTTCCTAAATATAATGAAGTTCTAATTCAACCCATAATATAGATAACTATGTATAGTTTTGATCTGGCAGGCGCTTTTGCGCAATTAATGCAAAACAAGATTTTCATCATCACGGTCTCTGTGTGGATCATCGGCCAGGGTATCAAGATGATCATTAACATCTTGCGCGGCAAGAGGTTTAACTTCCGCTGGTTTATCGGTACGGGTGGCATGCCCTCAAGCCATGCGGCAGGTGTGGCGGCCTTGGCGACGAGTTGCGGCCTTGAATACGGCTTTGATTCCGGCATGTTCGCTTTGGCGGCCGTGTTTGCCATGGTGACTATGTTCGATGCGCAGGGCGTACGCCGTCAGTCCGGGCAACAGGCTGAGGTGATGAATAAGGTACTTGATGATATGTATTGGAATAAGCAGGTTGGCGTTGAGCGCGTTAAGGAATTCGTAGGACATACACCTGTGCAGGTATTTGTGGGATCTGTTCTGGGTTTCAGTTTAGCTGTTTTGTTTTATTAGGCGGAGGCTGTTGTGAAGAAATTCATCGTTTTTTGGGTAGCCGGCATCATGATGCTGGCTGCGGGTTGCGGTCAGGCAGGCGACAAGGGGCTTAAACTTCTGGCATCACCGGCGGATGATATGTTCAAGCAGGCGCAGGCGCTTTTAGCGGAAGGTAAAATGCTGGAGGCCAAGGCTATTTATCAGCAGATCGTATCCGAGCATCCTGACTTCAAGGGCATTGATGAGGCCGAGCAGGCGCTTTACAGTCTCAATATGAAGCTTATCCTTTCCAATATTCAGACGCCGCAAACTGTCATGCATGAAGTGGCTGTGGGCGATACCCTGGGCAAGATCTGCAAGCAGTACGGCGTGACCATGGACCTTGTTAAGGCGTCCAATGGCTTGAGCACGGATGTGGTACGTGTGGGCCAGAAACTGCGCATCTGGACCGGCAAGTTCTCGATCAGTGTTAATAAAGCGCAGAACGTGCTCATCCTCAAGAGCGATGCCGAGATCATGAAGGTTTATAATGTTTCCACAGGGGCTAATAATTCAACACCGGTGGGGACGTTCAAGATCGTGACCAAGTTGGTCGATCCTGTGTGGTATAAGGCCGGCGCGGCCATTCCGCCGGAAAGCCCTGATAATGTGCTGGGTTCCCGCTGGATGGGCTTTGACCTGAAAAGTTACGGTATTCATGGCACCGTCGCCCCCGATAAGATCGGCCAGCAGGTGACCGCCGGATGTGTGCGCATGCGTAATCCGGAAGTGGAAGAGCTTTTTAAAATTGTGCCGATGGGCACAGAAGTAACGATCGTTGACTGAAGGAGCCGTACTCATGGCATTGGAATTCGAAAAGCCGATTAAAGAGATCCAGCAGAAGATCGCGGAGCTTCAGAAATTAAGCGACAAGCACGTTGAGTTCGATCCCGAGATCAAGAAGCTTGAGCAAAAGCTTGAGGCCATCAAATCAAAAGTCTACAAGAACCTGACGGCGTGGCAGCGCATCCAGATCGCGCGCCATCCCAAGCGTCCGTATACGCTCGATTATATTAATATGATGACGACGGAGTTCATGGAACTTCACGGCGACCGGCTTTTTGCCGATGATATGGCCATGGTCGGCGGACTGGCCAAGATCGATGACGAGCATGTCATGGTCCTGGGCCAGCAGAAGGGCCGTGATACGACAGAGAATGTGAAGCGTAACTTTGGTTGCGCGCATCCTGAAGGATACCGTAAGGCCATGCGCCTTATGCGTATCGCTGAGCGGTTTGGCATCCCTGTCCTAGTCTTCATTGATACGCCCGGCGCTTTCCCCGGTATTGGGGCTGAAGAGCGTGGCCAGGCGCAGGCGATCGCGGAAAATCTGCGCGATATGATGCAGATCAAGACGCCTATTATCGCCACGGTCATTGGCGAAGGCGGCAGCGGTGGCGCGCTGGGCGTTGGCGTTGCCGATCATGTCATCATTTTGCAGAATGCCTATTATTCAGTTATTTCGCCCGAAGGCTGCGCGTCTATCCTTTGGCGCAGCGCGACCAAGGCGTCCGAGGCGGCTGAAGCGCTTAAGCTGACCGGCGAGCATTTGATCAAATTTGGCATTGTTGAAGAGATCATCCCCGAGCCATTGGGCGGGGCGCATTATGACCCCACACAAGTGGCTGATACGCTTAAAGCCGCCATCCTCAAGCAGATCAAGCGCCTTAAAGCGCTTAACGATGATGATCTTCTTGAAGCCCGTTACGGAAAATTCCGCAAAGTTGGTCAGTTCATCGAAGCCGGCCAGAAAGCTTCCTGATCTTATGGCGGGTGATGTTTGCAGTCTGGCGCGCGCCGAACTTGAATCCAGGATCAAGGCGTGCGGTGAACCGGCCTACCGCGCCGGTCAGGTTTTTGATTGGATCTATAAGAAACTCGCTTTTTCCTGGGACGAGATGTCCAGCCTGCCCAAGGCGTTGCGCGAAAAACTTGCCCTTGAAATCCCTTTCCCTGTTTTAACAGAAAAAGATGTACGCGTCTCTGAAGACGGCACGCGCAAATTCCTCTTCGGATTATTTGACGGCCAGCTGATCGAAACAGTTTTTATCCCTACTAAAAAACGTGCGACCTTGTGTATTTCTTCACAGGCGGGCTGTAAGTACGGCTGTCGTTTCTGCGCCAGTGGTATCGGCGGATTCAAACGCAATTTATCGACGGGTGAGATCATCGCCCAAGTCTTGTGGGCCATGAAAAAATGCGGCGATGAGGGAGAGGTGACGCATATTGTTTTTATGGGCGTCGGCGAACCATTTGATAATTATGACAATGTGATGCAGGCCGTACGCCTTTTGAATGCCCCGGAGGCATTCCAGATCGCGGCCCGGCGCATCACCATATCGACGTGCGGCATTGTTGACGGCATCCGGCGTATGGCCGGTGAGGGGCTGCAGATCGAACTTTCCGTATCACTGCACGCGTCCAATGATGCGCAGCGCCAGGAGCTTATGCCGGTGAACCGTAAATATCCTTTGGCGGACCTGATGGCGGCATGCCGCGCCTATGCGCAAAAGACCAACCGGCAGGTGACGTTTGAGTATATCCTGATCAAGGATGTAACATGCACTGATCTTGCGGCGCGGGAACTTCAGCACCTTTTAAAGGGGTGGCTGTGCAAGATCAATCTGATCGCCTACAACCCGGTAGGTGAGTTTTCTTATCAAACGCCGTCCAGAGATGAGATATCAAGATTTAAAGACACCCTGGAAAAGAAGGGTCTTATCACTACGTGGCGCACACCGCGGGGCAAGGATATCGCCGCCGCTTGCGGGCAGTTGCGTAATAGCCTGTAGTTTTTCTGATCGTTCTGATCGTGGAGAAGCGTGTGACAGGAGTGGTGTTTATTTACCAGCGTCAATACTGTGCATTAAGGCCTGGATCTTCGGATTCTCCGAAAGGCGCTTCAGGCGCGGATCAGTTTGCAGTGTATTGATATTACCTGATTGAACGGCCGTTATAAATGATGGGTCGCTCATGATGGCCATGACCTCGGGGTCTTCCAGAAGCTTCTGGATATCAGCCATGGCCTGCGGGTTGCTGGCGATCTTATTCTGGATCGTTTGGAATTCAGGTAATGACTTGATATTATTATCAGCAGGCTTTGCGCTTTGTACAGCCCCGGAAATAGAAGAGATGTTCTGGCTGGGAACCTTGATTTGCCCTACATTGGGTGTGTTGATGGTATAAACACCATTCTCCATGCTTACGACTTCACCATTAATGGTGGAGAGGTCTTTGAACGTGATGACGGCGGCACCAGCCGGCAAAGCCACAATGTTGAAGGCAAAAATCAGACTGAGGGGTAGGAGTAGATTTTTCATAAGTTAAATATATCATATAGGGCGGCGTTTGCCATAGTTTTAAGGTAAAAAATTATTGTTGCATGAATGAGGTAGCTGACTATAATACCAATCTATTCTTATGCCATCTTCAGCTAATGTGGCTTGAAGAGAGGATCTTAGAATAAAAAAGAGGTAATCACAATGGGTAAGGTTAAGCCGGAAAATGAATGGAAATTCAAGTGTGCGCAGAGCGGTAAAGCGATCAAGCGCCGCAAGCGTTATTACCGTAACGGTAAGTATTTTTTGAACAAGGCTTCGTGGCAGGCTTTTGTGAAGAAGCAGAAGGATGCTGCGGCTGAAGCTGCGGCAGCGGAAGCGCCAAAGGCATAGTTTTAAACGTGTTTTTTCTGGGGCAGTAGCTCAGTTTGGGAGAGCGCCTGCATGGCATGCAGGAGGTCGTGGGTTCAACCCCCATCTGCTCCACTTTAATATTTCTGTTCTTTTAAAGTATATTTAGCGGGTCCTGCCGCTACAGTAAATCACTTGCCGTCTTTGAGACGGCTTGCTGGTTTCATCTGATTGATGGTGGTTTCCTTGAATGAAAACTAACGAATGACATTGGATAAGCGCAGGCCGTTGAAGGAATTAGGTAAGCCGTCAGTTCAAGACGGGCAAGTAATTTACCTCCGCGTCACCCGCTAAATATAAGTGAAGATTCTTTTCGTGTGTAGTTTCAGAGTGGCGGACCCATCGGTTGTTTGGTGAATGTTCTTTTATAGGTGATAGGTTGTAGAGTGGCGGAACCCGTGCTTTCCATAATTTTTATTAGGAAAAGCACGGTGCCCGACACTCCAGCCTTCCCACGGCATTATTTAGTTATGTTTAAGCTGGAGTGGCGGAATGGTATACGCGTCGGTCTCAAAAACCGATGTTCTAACGGGCGTGTGGGTTCGATTCCCACCTCCAGCATTTTTAATTTGACGCAGGGACTCGAAAGGGTTCCTGCATTTTTTATCCCGCAGTTCCTATCGTAAACCTCATTTTCTAATCCGGTTGACAATCTCATCACAGGTCGGTAAAATGTTTCATTATGCTGACCAGGATCGTCCGTTTTCTTAAAGACCATGAAGGCTATCTTTCCGGTGAGGAGATCAGCCGTTCACTGCATATCAGTCGCGCCGCTATCTGGAAATACATGGACCAGTTGCGTGACGTGGGATATGAGATCGAAGCGTTCCCGCATCGCGGGTACAGGCTTTTGTCTGCGCCCGACCTGCTTTTACCTTCCGAAGTGCAATATGGACTTGAAACGCGCCAGTTCGGCAGCCAGATACACCATTTTGAATCGATACACTCGACCATGGATGAGGCCTTCCGCCTCGGTCTTGAGGGTGCCCCTGAGGGCACGGTTGTTGTCGCGGAAACTCAAACCAAGGGACGCGGGCGCATGGGGCGCAGCTGGTCATCGCCGAAGTCCAAGGGTATTTATTTTTCTTTGATCATCCGTCCTCTTCTGCCGCCATCTCAGGCGGCCATGATCACGCTCGCGTCAGCGATCGCCTTAAGTGAAGCGATAGAAATTGTTTCGCCTCAGCTCAAGACGGGCATTAAGTGGCCCAATGATATTCTGGCGGGTAAAAAGAAACTTTGCGGCATCCTGACTGAATTGCGCGCTGAAACCGACCGGGTGCAGTTCGTGGTCATTGGCGTGGGAGTCAATGTCAATAATACTTCGTCTCAGTTACTGCCCGAAGCGACCTCATTGCGGGTTGAAACGGGCGGGGTCTGTGACCGCGTGAGGCTTTTTCAGGCGATCCTGCGGCAGATGGAAAAACGTTATGCCGCTTTTTTAAAACAGGGGCCGCTTGCGGTTGTCGCCGATTGGAAGGCACGATCCGCAACCCTGGGATGCAAGGTCCGTTTTCTGGACCGCGGAGAATCGGTCGTGGGTGTGGCTGAGGATCTGGCGAATGACGGCGGGTTGTGGGTGCGCCTTTCCGACGGACGGCGCATTAAACGCGTGGCGGGGGATATTTTTCTATGAAAGATTTCCTGAATCAGAGAATCGATGCGCTTGATCGCCAGGGGCTGCGTCGTTCGTTAAAGATGGTGGTGACGGCTCAAGGCCGTGAGGTTACGGTCAACGGGCGCAGCGTCATTAATTTCTGTTCCAATGATTATCTGGGGCTTGCCGGCGACGAGCGCCTGAGGGTGGCCGCCGAGGAGACGATGCGGGCGCGCGGTTTTGGAGCGGGTGCGGCCAGGCTTGTGTGCGGCAACTTTGATGTGCACGAGGCGCTTGAGCGTGAACTAGCCCTGGTTAAACACACGCCGGCGGCCTTGTTCTTTAACGCCGGGTATATGGCCAATACCGGGATCATCCCGGCCTTGGTTGGACGTGGCGATGCCGTATTCTCGGACAAACTTAACCACGCCTCTATTATCGATGGGATTGTTCTGAGCCGCGCGAAACTTCACCGGTATGCGCACAAAGATATGAATAGCCTGGAAGGTATGTTGCAGAAGGCGTCTCCGGCGGGCCGCAAGCTTATCATTACGGACACCGTCTTTAGTATGGATGGTGACGTGGCGCCGCTCAAAGACATCGCTGCGCTCGCTAAAAAGTACGGCGCCTGGCTGATGGTCGATGAGGCACATGCCTTCGGTGTGCTGGGCCCGACGGGCGCTGGTTTGGTTGAGGCCGAGGGGCTGGGCGATGAGGTCCATGTGCAAATGGGCACGCTTTCTAAAGCGGCTGGCGCTTACGGGGCATATGCCGCCGGGTCTTTGGAGCTTAAAGAATATCTTTTGAATACGGCGCGCAGCTTTATTTTTACAACAGCCTTGCCTCCGGCGGTAGCGGGTGCAGCATTATGTGCGCTTAGGATCATGCGTGAGGAGTCCTGGCGCCGCGAGCGTGTCCTGGCGAATGCTGTTTTGATGCGTGAAGGCCTGAGTGCGTTGGGGTTTGATACCCTTAAGAGCGTAACGCCCGTTATCCCGGTGATGATCAAGGATGCAGCTTTGGCGGCCGCGATGTCAGCGCGGCTTTTGGATCAGGGGATGTTTGTGGCCGCTATCCGTCCGCCCACGGTACCGGCCCATACGGCACGCCTGCGCGTGACGGTCACCGCCGCCCATACTGTCGAGGATATTGCCCGTTGCGTGGAGGCATTTAAGCGTGTTGTCTAAAATGGTATTTCTGATGGTCCATGGATTCGGGGCCAGTTCCCAGTGGTGGCAGCGCCAGAGGGCTTATTTTGAAAGAAGGGGCCGCATCGTTGCTGTTGACTTGCCTGGGCATGGCCGAAAGCCGTGGCATGATGAAACATTGGAGACCATGTCTGACCAAGTTATGGCTGAGCTGCAATTATCTTCTGACGAAAAGGCGGTGGGGTTGGGCAGTTCTTTCGGCGGGATGGTGATGATTAAATCAATCGAAAAGTACCCGCATCTATTTAGCCATATTATCTTGGCAGGATCGATGCCGCGCTTTACAGCGACCCCTGATTTTCCGGCAGGGCTTAGCCTGGAGAAGATCGATAAGCTTGCGGCTCAATTAAAAGGAGACCGTCAGGCCGTGATGACGATGTTCTTTCGTTCTTTGTTCACAAGGCAGGAGCGTTTATTGCCGGATCATGCACGCGTGAAAGAAATGTATCAGCATACGCCAGTACCGTCCTATGAAGTGCTTCACGCATTTTTGCAGATACTGGCGACAGAAGATCTGCGCAGGGTTTTAGCACGCACGCCTGTTCCTGTCCAGGTTGTTCTGGGGGATGCTGATCCTATTTGTCCGCTGGCAGTAAGATCTTCATTAGAAGGCATGTCGTCCATGTTACGCGTGGATCAAGTTAAAGAATGCGGGCATTTCCCATTTTTATCAAGACCTGATGAATTCAATGCACGGGTAGACGGGTTTATTCAAACATGCCATTGACCAAGGAAAATCTCATTCGCCGGCGTTTCTCGAAAGCGGCGCCGCGTTATGGTGTTATGGCGCAGGTCCAGAAAGGTATCGCCGTGGCCTTGGCCGAGCGTGTTAAAAAGGTCAAGGGCGCGCGTGTGCTGGATGTGGGGGCAGGTGACGGCGTTTTAACCAAAGCGCTGGGACAGTCAGGGGCAACTGTTGTTTCCTTAGATGCGGCATGGGGGATGGTCCGTCTGGGAAAGCTGCAGGGCAAGGGTTGTTTATGGCTTCAGGCCGATGCCTGCAGGCTGCCTTTTCGTAAAAAGAGTTTTGATTTGCTGGTGTCGTCATCAGCTTATCAGTGGGTTAATGACCTGGACGCTGCGTTTAACGAGGCCCGGCGTGTTTTAAAGCCGGGTGGACGTTTGATGGTTGCCATGTTCGGGCGAGCGACGCTTTGCGAATTCTTTGAAAGCCTTCAATGCGCGGCTGTGTCGTTAAAGAAACCGCTGCCGCCCATTAAGCGCCTCGCCGATAAGGAGGAGATCTTGCGCTCGCTCGCATCCGCTGCTTTAACGGAAGTAGAGATCGGTGTGGAGCAGCGCGAGGTTACGTTCACTAGCGTGATGGCCCTTTTGGTCTGGCTTAAAGGTATCGGCGCCAACAGTCTTTCCAGCAGATTCTTCTGGGGTAAGGGGCTTATGGCTGCGACCGAGAACGAGTACCGTGCCCGTTTTATGAAGAATGAGCGCTTGCGTGCCAGTTTTGAGGTTATTTGGATCGAGGCCAAAGTATGAGAACATTTTTTATTACGGGGACCGATACGGGCATTGGCAAGACTTATGCCATGCTGGCATTGGGGCATTTGCTGCAGCAGGCCGGTCATAATATTGGGGTATTTAAGCCAGTGCAGTCCGGTGTGGGTGATGCCGAATTCTTAAAGGCCGGGCTTGCGCTTACAGATGCGCTACGTGAGATCAATCCGTATTTTGCCAAGGAACCTTTATCGCCGCACCTTGCGCTTAAGCGTGCCGGGGTCCTCGTAACGCCGCACGGGATCCGTCGGGCTTTTGATCATATTGCGGCCAGGCATGAGATCATGCTTGTCGAGGGGGCGGGCGGGTTGCTGGTGCCGATTGAGGGGGAATATTTGATGGCTGATCTGGTGCGGGACCTTGATGCCGAGCTGATCATCGTCGCACGACTTGGCCTGGGTACGATCAACCACACGCTGCTGACCGTGCGTGAGGCTTCCCGTCAGGGAATAAGGATCGCGGGAATCCTTTTTGCGGATGCGACAGGGTCCCACAAGGGGCTTGCCGAGAAGACCAATCCTGATGCCGTTAGAAAGCTTTGCGGTGTTCCGGTTTTGGGGACCGTGCCGTTCTTAAAGAGAACAGATGCGCTGACGGTAAGGCGTTCATGCCGCAGGCAGATCGACATGGATGTGCTTTTAGCCGGACCCAGCGAAGACACCCGGCGCCTCATCGCGCTGGATAAGAAATATGTCTGGCATCCTTTCACACAAATGAAAGATTGGGTCGCTGATATTCCGGGAGAACCCCTTGTGATTGACCGGGGGCGCGGCAGTTATCTTATGGATGCCGCAGGTCAAAAGTATCTTGATGGCACCTCCAGTTTGTGGGTGACCGTTCACGGCCATGCCAAGCGGGAGCTGGATGATGCGCTCAAAGCTCAGACAGACAAGCTGGCGCATTCAACCATGCTGGGGCTTTCTAATACGCCGGCCATTGAGCTGGCGGAGAAACTTATCGGCATAGCACCCAGGGGGCTGGCCAAGGTCTTCTATTCGGACAATGGTTCAACATCCGTCGAGATAGCGCTGAAGATGTCCTACCAGTATTGGCAGAATACCGGCCGCAGGAAGAAATCATCGATCGTCCATTTATCTAACTCTTACCATGGCGATACGCTGGGCAGTGTGAGTGTCGGCGGCATCAGTCTTTTCCATGAAGTTTACCGTAAGTTGATCTTTAAGACCATTCAGCTGGATATGCCCGACGGATACCGTGCCCCGCATGGTAAAACATATCCGGCGTATGCTTTCGAGGCGGTAGACCGTTTTGAGGTATTGCTTAAGAAGCGCCATCATGAGATCGCATCGTTGGTGCTGGAGCCGATCGTGCAGGGTGCGGCAGGCATGATCATGTGGCCGCAGGGTATTTTAAAAGCGCTGGCGCAGTTGTGCCGCAAGTATGATGTATTGCTCATTGCCGATGAGGTGGCAACGGGTTTTGGCCGGACCGGGAAGATGTTCGCGTGTGAACATGAGAATGTGACACCGGATTTCCTGTGCGTGGCCAAGGGGATAACGGGCGGGTATTTGCCGCTGGCCGCCACATTGACGACGCAGCGTATTTATGACGGCTTCCTTTTTCCTTATCGTGATATGAAAACATTTTTCCACGGGCATACGTATACGGGTAATCCGCTGGCATGTGCGGTGGCTTTGGCCAACATTGATCTTTTTAAGAAAGAGCGTGTGCTGGAAAAGATGCAACCCAAAATTGCTTTCTTGAAGAGGAGATTGGAACCTTTGCAGGACAATTTATTTGTCGGGGATATTCGCCAGCGCGGTTTTATGGTCGGCATAGAGTTGGTCGAGGACCGAGCGAGCAAGAAACCGTTTGCGTGGCAAGAGAGGGTGGGGGCCATGGTGTGTGAACGGGCGCGCGCCTATGGCGTGATCCTGCGCCCCTTAGGGAATGTGATCGTCCTCATGCCGCCTTTATCGATGAGTGCGCCAGAACTGGATATGCTGGTGACGGCGGTGGAAAAGTCTATTGCCGATGTGTTGGGTGAAAAACGAAGATTGTCGTGCGGGTACTGATATTATAGCCCTGGTTTTTTAGGCATTCAGGTATGCCTGGCTGCTCAGACAGTGGAAACAGCTTTTTCAAAAAAGGAATTATTGAAAGCTTGGTTTCCAAACTCGCAGCTGCGGCATACCTTCAGCCTTGAACCAGGGCCATTACTGGGTCAAGTGCTTTGCGTTAAGGCAAGGCATATGCCCAGAGCCGACGTAGCTCGGTCGAACGGGCATGGATTTGGCCGAAGGCCAAAGAGTGAGGACGAGCTTCGAGCGCAGCCGGCCACGCCGGGGCCGGCAAGCATTCGGCGATGGGAATATGCCGATGCCGTAAGGACGCAAAGCATTTGGAATCCGAAATATGAGTAAGAAAAAAATCATGGTCGCCATGTCGGGAGGCGTTGATTCGTCGGTCACGGCTGCTCTTTTAAAAGAGCAGGGTCATGATATCACCGGGGTCACAATGTGCTTTGAGTTGCCGCCCATCCCGGGTGAACATCGGCCTAGCTGTTGCGGCCTCGAGTCGATCGAGGATGCGCGCCGGGTCTGTAAGGCTTTGGGCATTGAGCATCATGTGCTTAATTACGGGGACGCTCTCGAAGATCTTGTCATCCGGGATTTTATCCGGGAATATGCGCAAGGGCGTACGCCTAATCCGTGCGTGCGTTGCAATCAGCACTTAAAGTTCGAGCGCCTTTTAAATGATGCCCAAGGTTTGGGCGCGACGCATTTGGCCACCGGGCATTATGTGAAGAATATATTTAATGCATCGACAGGGTTTTATGAGATGCATAAGGCCGCTGACCTGCGCAAGGATCAATCCTATTTTTTGTATGCGACCCCTCGAGAGAAATTGGCTTGTCTTTTATTTCCTTTAGGTGGGATGACCAAGGACATGGTGCGTGAACATGCCCGGCGCTTCAATTTACCGGTGGCGGCCAAGAAAGACAGTCAGGATATTTGTTTTATCCCGGCGGGTAAGTACCAGGATTTTATCGCCGCGCGCGCACCTGAGCTATGCCGTCCGGGAGATTATATTGACCAAAACGGCAAGGTTGTCGGGCGTCATCAGGGCATTGCGCATTATACGATCGGCCAGCGTGAGGGTCTGGGGATTGCGCTGGGGGTCCCGGTGTATGTTAACCGTATTGATGTGGACGCCAATGTTGTTCATCTTGGTCCGCAGGAAAAGTTATTAAGCACTGGTCTGGAGGCTTCAGGCCTGAATATGCTTGTGGCGAATTTTGTTGAAGAAACTATCGAAGCGGCCTTAAAGATAAGGTATAATCACAACGAAATCAGAGGGGAAGTGACGTTTGTGTCAGACGATCGTTGCCGGGTTGATTTTCATGAACCGCAAAAGGCGGTCACGCCGGGACAGTCAGTTGTTTTTTATCAGGGCGATCTGGTTATTGGCGGAGCGGTGATCGATAAAGCTTTATAACGGAGAAAAGACCATGAAGACAGTTGCGATACTGATGTGCTTGTTGCTGGGCGTGGTGAGCGGTGTCCAGGCCAAGGAAAAGGCGCCTGTTACCGACGGGGCATTTCGTACGTATTATCCAGGCGGGGCCATTCAGAAAGAGTCCAATTACCGCAATGCGGTGTTGGATGGGGCTGTTACCGAGTTCTTCGAGAACGGGAAAATGAAGACGCTGACAAATTATTCCATGAACAAGCGTGATGGCGAGGCCAAAATATTCTATGAGTCCGGCATCCTCAAGTGGGCAGGTACTTATCGGGATGGCGGGCTCGAAGGCCTTGTCCGCAGCTATGATAAAGACGGGACTTTGTCTAAAGAAGAAACTTATTCCAAGGGGGTTCTGGACGGTGCTGCCGTGACGTATTATCCGGCGACAGGTGCTATCCAGAAGCAAATGTATTACAAGAATGCGGTCCTTGACGGTACATTGCTTGAATACCGGGAGGATGGCAGTTTGAAATTGCAGGAGTCCTACCGTAACGGGGCGCTGCACAATACGCAGACATATGAAGCTGTAACAGATCTGTCCACCAAGAAAGCACCTGAACCCGCTAAGAAGCCCAAGGAAAAGAAGGCTGAACCAAAGGTTGAGAAAGCGGCTATGACCGTGACAAGTTCTCTGGGCGATCCGGGGACCGGGCCAGCTACTCCGGTGAACAAATAAAACATTACAGGAGTTCAAGGAAATCCCATGGGCATTAAACTGAATACAGAATATCTCAAGAATTTTGTGAGCGACGTTGAATTGAGCGCATTGACTTCTGCCGTTACTCAGGCGCATAAGGGTCTTCATGAAAAGACCGGTGCGGGCAGTGATTTCCTGGGATGGGTCGACCTCCCGTCTAACACACCGGATGCGTTGGTATCTGAATTAACAGCGCTCGCCAAAGAAGTGCAGGCACATTCGCAGGCCATTATTTCGATCGGTATCGGCGGCTCTTATCTGGGTATCCGTTCGACACTGGATTTTTTAGGCGGTGATCTTAAGTTGCCGTTGCATTATGCCGGGCATAATATGGCAACCGCCGATATCGTTAAGCTGGTGAAGCTGATCGAACAGAAGCATGTGACCGTTGTTGTTATTTCAAAGTCAGGGACGACGACGGAACCGGCGGTGGCGTTCCGTATCATTGACGGCGCCATGAAAAAGAAATACAGCGGCGATGAGCTTAAAAAGCGCATCATTTGTGTGACGGATGAGAAAAAAGGCGCGCTGCGCCAGATCGCTGATAAGGCCGGATATCGTTCGTATGTCATTCCTGATGATGTGGGCGGGCGGTTTTCTGTGCTGACACCAGTCGGGCTTGTTCCGCTGGCCCTCGCTGGCGTGGATATTAAGGCATTCGTGGATGGCTTCAGGGCTGGTGAAAAAGAGTACGCTAATACGGATATGAAGCAGAACATCTGTTATCAATATGCCGCTATCCGCAATGTGCTTTACCGTAAGGGTAAGGTCATTGAGATGATGGCGTCATTTTATCCTAATGTTCAGTATGTAGCCGAGTGGTGGAAGCAACTGTACGGCGAAAGCGAAGGCAAGGGCGGCAAGGGTATTTTTCCGGCGTCGACCATCCTTTCGACCGATCTTCATTCGATGGGTCAGATGATGCAAGACGGCATGCGTAATATTTTTGAAACGTTCATTATGATCGACAAGGTGGCTGATGCAGTCATGATCCCGACAGATCCTGAGGATACGGACAAGTTCAATTGCATCGCGGGCAAAGACCTGGACTGGGTCAACAAGCAGGCTTATAAGGCGACGGCTGAAGCTCACTATGAGGGCGGGGTGCCGAACCTTGTGATCACGCTTGATAAAGCCGATGCTTTTCATATCGGCCAGCTTTATTATTTCTTTGAGAAGGGCGTCGGTATTTCCGGATATATCCTGGGGGTCAATCCTTTTGATCAGCCCGGTGTCGAGGCATATAAGAAGAAGATGTTTGCTTTACTGGGCAAAAAATGATCTTTTGGGGTCAGAGGAAGAAGCGATGCGTGTAAAGTTTCTTGTGTGGGGAGTCGCGCTGTTTTTATTATGCGGTGCCGGGGCCTGCGCTGCACAAGAAATCTCGCCGGAAGCGCTGTCTGCCGATCCCTCTATCCATGCGGAGCCTTCCGAAAGCGTGCCGGCTAAGGGGCCGGTGCAACAGTCTGGCAAGGTCCAACCACAACTCTCGATGAAGAAAATGATCGATACGGAGTTGAGTGTATATTTGGCTGTGGCTAAGCAATCGGACAAGTATTGTCATTCGGATGCATGTAAGGGTTCTTTTATGGGCAAATTGAATGCCAGGTATGTGGGTGAGGGGGCATGCGATAAAATCAGCAGTGATGGTGAAGAGCTTCCTTGTTTGGCGGTAAAAAGTCATAAATGTTCAAGTATGAAGGATGTGGCTGGTTATAAGGCTTGTCAGTCTATTTTATTCGGCGGCCCAAAAGATGTTGAGTCGATTACTAGGGAGTGGAAGTTGCGTCAGCCGGGGATGACAAATGAGCAAGTGGCTGAACTTATCGGTATTGCATCAGGCTATTATCATTTTAATATGAAGGCATGCCAGAAGTATCTTGACGCCTACCCTTCTGAATCAAAGCCGTATCAAAGTTTATTTGCGTGTCAGATCGTTTTTGCACGCAATCCTGAATTTGCTTTTAAGAAGGCTGAGGCGGATGCGGTCCTATTTGAACGTGCACGCATCGAGCGTCAGCCCAAGTTGTGTTATGGTATTTTCTCGCCTCGCTTGAGGCAGATGTGTCTTAAGTAAAGTGTATGTAAACAATAGACCGTAAGCAGGCCCCTTTCAAGACGAGAGGGCTTTTCTTTATCTCATAATTTGATGTATCATCAAAAATAGTTCTTGCTTTATCAAACGTTGGTATGTATATTTGTTTAATAGTCAAATAAGTGTTGATCACAAGTAAAAGGTCAAAGATGATCCGTGGCATCACACCCATAGACGCAGCATTTGAAATGATGGGCTTGCATCAGGCGCAAGCGTTAACGCATTTTATTTTCTCAGAGACCTGGGGCGGCAGGATCATTTTTACGCTGGGCTTTATCTTGAGCCTTGGTGCGGGTTTAGAGGAAGGGAATTTTAAATCGGCGATGAAGTTTGTTTTTATGTTCTTGGTGCTTTGGTTATTGCTGGTGGTGCCGAGCGTAAGATCGGCTAGTGCTGTTTCAGCTATGGAGCGCTCCGGTTATCAAACACTCAAAGCTGCGGATATATTAAGGAAGAATGGCTATGACCAGGTTATGGTCAATCCTATTTTGGATGCGGCGGTTCGATGGATGGATTCTTTGATAAGCGGGGCTACGGCTGTATTTGACCGTATCGGTAATGGACGTGGATATCTTTCAAGCCCGTTTTTAATGGTTAAAACATCTTTACTGGCAAGCCATATTCTCAGTCAGGGGATCACGGATCCGCTGCTTCAAACCAGGACTGCCTATTTTTATCAGGATCATTTCTGGCCGGCTTTGCATATTAAGGAACAGCCTCACGGCGCCTGGCCGGGAGATGCCGGGCTTTCAGGTCTTTATAAAGAAGAAGGCCGTCAGGCATGGACACAGTTGCGTGACGATCTTTATGTGATGGTTGATCAGGACGGGATCATGACACGTATGTTCGAGAAGTTCTACGAAGGGAAAGTCGATAAGGACGCCATTGTGCGTGATCTATTGGCATATGAAATGTCTTTAAGGCCGGGACTTTATACCCGCATGACATATGGTTCCGGGGTTGTGGATGAAGGCGCTGTCCGCGATCACGGAACAACAATGGCCCTGGGTATTTTAGCGGCGATGCCGTTTGTTCAGGGTTGCGCTATTTTCTTAATACTTGCCGCATTCCCGTTTTGTTTGGCATTGGCTTTGTTGTGGCGGCTTGGGGAACTTCTATGGATATGGGCGGGGGTTTTATTCTCCGTCAAGGTCTGGACATTGGCTTGGGCCGTGACGGACAAGCTTTCCTGGTCATGGTTCGAGATGAGCCGGTCATGGCACGGGTCTTTGTTATGGCAAATAGATTACATCAATATCACGGTTGTGGCGGGGAGCATTTTATCGGCGGTGGCAATATCGGCTGGACTTGTTTTGACATTGCATAAAATACAACGAGGAGGCAGTCAATGAAAGCATGGATCAGGTGGGGTGGTTTAATGCAGGCATGTATTTTTACCACGTTGGCATCCGCGCAGGAAACCGGCATGGAAACAGAAACAAAGCAGCAGTTTGAAGATCTTTCTAAATTCATCGTTACGGTCATGACGGGGCCAGTGGCGAAGATCATCGCCCTCATCCTGTTACTCGTCGGGATATGGAAGATCATCCATAAGGATTATGGGTCTGCCGTGGGATGTGTGATCGCCTTATTGACGCTGGTATTTCTGCCGCAGATCTTGAATGTATTCGGACGCTGATGCCGTGAAAGCCTGTTCTAAAACCATTGATAAGCCCCTTTTGATCTTAGGGCTTGAAGGGGAGGATATTGCGGTGCTCATGTTGGCCTTCGGTGTGCCCGCGATTTTGATATCACCTGCAATCCCGCTTGTGCTGATCTTTTTGGCCTGGCCTGCGCTGGTTTATTTCAAGCGTGGCAAGCCGCAGGGATATGTGCTGCATGCGCTGTATCAGGTCGGGATCCCTTTACCCGGGTTATTGCCACCTAGTGTTCCGGGAGGATATTATTCGCCCCGAGGAGGGCACTATGGCTGATCATCCGTTAGGGTCGCGCAGTTCAGTGTATTTTGAGCGTTACGGCATGGCTGAGCGCCAAAGCATGTCGTTGGGCATGACTGTTTATTTGCTGGGGGGTGTATGCGGTATTTTGGCCGTCGGGTTAGTGTTGGTGGCTGTACGTCCTAAGGCTATCTATTACATCCCGGCGGTGGCGGCCGCAGGCGTGGCGTATCCTGATCAGGTGCCGCCATCATCAGCGCTCAGTTTTGCTGAAAGCTGGTTGATGGATTGGGTTAATTATACGCCCGAGACGGTTGCCGGTGTTTATGAGCGCACATCGAAATTCATGTCACCGGGGTTGCTCGCCAGGGTGCGCGCCGGCATGGATCAGGAACTGGCCAGGATCGCGCGGTCACAGGCATCATCTTCATTTTATTTAAAAGCATCCGGGAAGGTCAGGGATGTGGCGCGCGGCTTTGAAGTAACGTTGGCAGGCGTGAGGGCGGTGTATGCCGGTAAGGAAGAATTATCGCGTGAGGAAGTTATTTTTGAAGTTCGTTTGTCTCGAGCGACGGTCACTGTTCA
Source organism: Candidatus Omnitrophota bacterium (assembly GCA_002753465.1). Lineage (GTDB taxonomy): Bacteria > Omnitrophota > Gorgyraeia > Zapsychrales > Fredricksoniimonadaceae > Fredricksoniimonas. The sequence continues at coordinate 15,699 of PEAF01000008.1, read as the reverse complement.
GAATCCCTATGGTTTGGTCATTGAGGATGTCCTGAAAAAAAGGGGCGATCATGAAGATCGGTAATCTGTTTATGATGCTGTTCTTTTTGATCGGCGCGGATGCCTCAAGTTTCGCTGCAACACGCGTATGCGGCGAAGCTGTCGTGGAAATAAGATCGGCTGTGGGTAAACTCACCGAGATCGTTGTCGAAAACGGCGTGGCTGATCTGGTGCGCTCCGGGGATCCTTCGACAGTAAAAGTCGAGCATACGGCGGGGCATTTGTTTGTCACACCGTTAACGACGGCTCCAGCGGATCTGACCGTGATCGACAAAAGAGGTCTTTCGCACCGCCTCCGTCATGTTTTTAGCAGCGGTCTTGATGAAAAGATCATTATCGCGGATTGTGCCGGCCCTGCATCGGGACAAGACCATAAGGATACCGTTATGGAGATGATCCGCGATCTTGTTCGCCACCGGACACCTGCCGGGTCGACGCAGAAGGTGTCGGATGAGGTGTTGTTTGAGAACGACAACTGGCAGATGCGCAGCGTGATGATCTACGAGGCGCCTCCATTATGGGGGTATGTGGCTGTTGTCAGGAATAAAAAGACTGTGCCACTCATGTTTGCGGTCGAGCGCATTACCTTTCCGGGCTTACTGGCGGTGACGGCAGAAAAGGATCTTCTGGCGCCGGCGGATGAAACCACGGTTTATATGGCGGTACGCCGGTGAAGGATATACCCGTGTTACTTCAGAAGCTTAAAAGCAGATATGTTGCCATGAATGGCAGGAGTCGCTGGCTGCTGGCTGCAGTCACCGGCATGGGTGCCACGATGTTGATCTTGCTCGGCAGCGGCGGACGGCCTGAAACAACAGGGATGAAAAGTACACCCGAGCAAACCGCTGTACCTGTCAAGGCTGAGCAAGCACAACCGGGGTATTTCTTAAGTGATGATATCGATCAGAAAGCCTATGTGAAGCGTCTTGAAGTGCAGTATTTCAGCCTGCAGGATAAGAATCAGGCGTTGATGCTCAGATTTGATGAGGTGGCAGATAAATTATCACAGGTGATGCAACTGCAGGCTCAGTTAAGCCTGCGCCTTGAGGATGTGGACAGGCGTATGAAAGAAGCTTTGCCATCGGCGGTGGATGCAGGCATTTACGGCCAGACCGATATAAGAAAATATCAATTAGATGTGATCAATATTAATCCACTCCAAATGGCGGATGAGGGGGCTGTATATTTGCCGGCCGGAAGCTTTGTCAGCGCCACGTTACTGACAGGTGTTTATGCCCCGGCGGAAAGCTCTAATCCATTGCCCGTGTTGATCCGCTTGGATGAAGCGTTTTATGGTCCTAATGAAACACGGATCCCCCTCAGCGGGGCATTCGCTATCGGTAAAGCCGTCGGGGATCTTAACAGTGAGCGCGCTCTCGTTCAGATCTCGACGCTCTCGTGCGTGTTGCCGGAAGGGGAGGCCTTTGAGCATAAAGGCAATATCGGCTATCTGACGGATAACGCCGGCCAGTTGGGTATCAAGGGTATTGTGGTGCGTAACACCGGCGGACAATTAGCCATGTCATTTATGACGGGCTTTATGGGTGGGGCATCACAGGCACTTTCGGATTCTCAAACCACGACAGTAACGACCGAGGCAGGGCATATGGCGCGCAATGTTACCGGCAGCCGGACGAAGAATGCTGCTTTTCAGGGCTTGGCTCAAAGCGCAGGGCAAATGTCGAAATATTATCAGGATCAGTTGGACAAGGTGGTCCCTGCCATCAAGGTTGATGCGGGCGCCAGGGTTTATCTGGTCGTGTTGGAAGGGGTGGTGATCCATGGGCTTAAGAAAAACAATGTTGATCCTGCTGGTTTTATCGACTAGCGGCTGCGCGGTAACAAAAGGGACGCGCGCCTCCGGGCCGGATGAAAACAAGGTACGCACTTTTGCCGAAGTTTATCGCCGGGCGAAAGAGGCCGGCTTTACGGCTTCATCAGGAGTATGGACGTTGGGCCCTGATACGGGTATTGAAAAGCCGTATATGCCTGTGTATGAACCTCCGCGGGTCGTTAAGGTCTGGATCCCGGCCCATGTTGCTATGCAGGATAAAGATATCATGGTCGCCGGACATTGGACCTTTGTGGTGGTGACGCCGTCGCATTGGTATATCGAAGACGATTCGGCGCAAGGAGATACCCCGGTTATTCTACCGGGCGTACCGCATCAGGGAGTTTTATGATCACCATCTCACATATTGAAAAGATATTCGATGAAGGACTTTCCTTGGTCGACCATTTGCCGTATGGGGAGTACCTGGACGGACTTTTTCTGCATGTGGATGGCAGTGTCGGGAGGATCTGGGAGCTTGAACCGCTTGAAACCGAAGCCATGGAAGCGGTGCGTCTTGAGGCTGTCTCTCATGGGGTGGCCGGATTCGTCAGCCGTATACCGCCGGGCATGCATGCGCAGATCATGGCATGGAGCGATCCTGATGTGATGCCGGTGTTGGGTCGCTATAAGGAACTTTCACGTCACGGCATTGACCCTTTGGTTGACGCTGTTATCGACGGAAAGATCGGGCATATGAGCTGTATCAGGGATGAGGGCCGTGCATTTAAGCGCATCCGCATTTTCCTGACGTTAAGATATTTTCCAGAATGGGGTGTTGAGAGTATGGCGGAAATGATGCGGGCGTATTTTACGGGTAAGGATGATAAGCATGCGCATTTCCAGAAGGCCTGGTCCGAGATCAGGGCGCATTTTCTGAGAACATGCGCTTTGATCGAAAATCAGTTTGTGTCACTGGGTGTTGTCTTCAAGGCAGTGGATGATCACGGCTTATTGCAGTTTCTTTATCGCTGGTTCAATCCGGACCGCAGCCGGCAGATTAATTCTGCGCATTTAAGACGTGACCTTATACGCGAACAGGTACTTTTTAATGCGCCAGAGGCAAGGGGAAAGGGATTTATATTTGAAGATTTTCATACACGCGTTGTAAGCCTTAAAGAATTGCCGCAGGCTACGTTCCCGGGCATGTTCAGCACTGATTTTATGGATATACATCCGGGCATGCTGACAGTGCTGAATTTTACGGTCCCTGATCAGCAGCAGGCGCTGGAGCGCATCAAGTTCCAGAAGGCCTTTGCTTTTATCCAACGCACGTCGTCCATGGGGGACACCAGTGAAGAGGCTGTTCAAAAAAAGGAAGAGTTAAGTGCGTTGATCACACAGACATTCAAGAGCGGCAAGGCGATCATTCAGATGCGTATGCATGTGATCTTGATGGATCAGGATGAGGGGGCCCTTGAACGCGCGTGTGACGTGCTCATGGTACGGCTTCATGCTACGGGAGCGGATGGCCTGAAAGAAGAGATCATCGCGCCATCGCTTTTTTTAACCTGCATGCCGCTCAATTTTGATCAGCGTTATGAACATATCATCCGCAGGGAAAGAAGGCTTTTGTCGGATAATTTTGCCGATATGACGCCCTTCTATGGTGCTTTGCGCGGGACGATGACACCGGCCGTTCTTTACGCCAACCGCCGCAGTATGCCGGTGGGCATCGATCTTTTTGATTCATCTACCAATCCGCACGGAATGATCATCGGTGCATCAGGGGCCGGTAAGTCATTTCTGACGAATGATTTTATTTATCAGAATTACCGTCTTGGCGCACATTTCTTTGTGCTGGATAAGGGGCATTCGTACCGTAAAACATGTGCTTTGCTGGAAGGGCAGTATGTTCATTTTGACCTGAAGGCGCCTTTAACCATGAATCCTTTTGCCGCGGATTTAACCGATGAGAATGCCGCTTTTTTGCTGGAAGTGCTCGCGCTGATGGCTTCCGGCGGCGATGAGCGTGACCGGGTCACACGTGAGGAAAAAGGATCTTTGCAGATCGCTTTGTCAGAGGCTTACAGATCCATTTCAGGTCGTGAAGTGACGCTGACAGATATTGTGAAGTCGCTTGAAGGAGGAGATGCCCGTCGTTTAGCGCTAAAGCTGATGCCATTTACCCGGCAAGGACCTTACGGGAAGTTCTTTGACGGTCCCAATCAATTCGTGATCGACCGGCGCTTTACCGTTTTTGAATTGGCCGATCTTAGTGCGTATCCGGAGCTTCAATTAGTCGTACTTTTGAACATCATGTTCTGTGTGACACAGTTTGTCTCATCTGAAAAGATGAAGGCCGAAAGGAAATTCCTCTTGATCGACGAGGCCTGGCAATTGCTTAAGATGGCCAATACGGCGGATTTCATCGCCAATGCGTTCAAGACATTTCGTAAATGCCGCTGTTCTGTCGTGGCGATCACGCAGGAAGTCGCGGACCTTCTGCAGCAAAAAAGCGGGGCCGCGATCATGGCTAATACGGCTAACAAGATCTTTTTAAAACAGGAGCCTAGCGTGATCGAACAATTGAAGAAGGAACTTTGCTTTTCTGATGAAGTGGCGGATCTTTTACGTTCTGTGAATACGGTCAAAGGCCAGTACGCCGAAGCGCTGGTCATGACACCGTCTTCGACAGGTGTGGCGCGCCTTACGCCGGACCCTTTCCTTTATTGGGCCGCGACCAGTGAGGCTAAGGACAATGCCTATTTGGACGATATTCGCCGTGACGAAAATTATGACCTGGTGACGGCCTTGAAGCATGCCGCCAAGCATTATCCGTACGGGGTAAGATAACGATTCTACAAAGGGAGGCAGTATGCATTGGCTCAGGCGAGTGTTGGCAATGGGGATATGTTTGATGTTAAGTTCTTGCTCATTGTTGTGGGCACAGGAGGCCCATACGCCGGAGTGGTCCGCGCCTGTCGTTCAGGAAGTGCGCATGCCGGCGGGCGTGGAAGGCGGCGTTTATTATCCTTCGCATGATGAGCTGGTCATCATCAAGCCCGGCGCTTGGAAAACGGCGTTGTCTGTTGATAGCCCTGTGCGTCATGGCACGACGCCGGCAACACTTAAGAAGGAGGACCCTGCGCAAGTACATTTAACGTTAAGCGGTCATTTGAAATTACGCGAGGCCGTGGGGCATATTGCGGGAGCGTTGCAGTCAAGGGTTGTCATGGGCGCGGGCGTTGAGGATCAGGATGTTGTGCTTGATCTTAAGGATGTTCCTGCGACAGAGGCATTAAGGAGCCTTCTTTATCCTTTGGGCTACGGGTTCAAGCTGGGCGCTGAGCTTATGATACTGGCCAAAGATACGCGGACGTTCAGGCTGAGCCTGCCGCCGGTAGCGCAGGCATTCACTACGGCGACGAGCAATGAAAGCTCCAATACCTCGGCCGTGAATACAGCTTCAGGCGCTTCAGCGCGCGAGGGGCGCATGCGCGTCGGAGCCAAGGTTCAGGTTGAGAATATGTCTCAAGGATTGTCTTACTGGAACGACGTCGAGGCGAATATCAAAGGGCTTATTTCCGCTGACGGGGTGATGTCATTCAACAGGAATGCGGGTTTGTTCGTTGTCACAGATACGCCGGTGATATTGGATCAGATCAATACCCTGGTCGATGAAATGAATGCGCGTGCCACCGAGCAGATAAAAGTCGATGTCAAAGTCGTTGAGGTAACGCTTTCCAAAGAGCACAAGCTTGGCATTGACTGGGGCGCGTTAGGATCTGCCGGAAGTTTGAAGGCCATGGGGTTCACGACCAATTTTGCGTCCGAGAATATGGCGGCCGGCAATATGATGACCTTTACAGCACGCATGGACAAAGATGGCTCAGGTGACAGTGCTTCCGGCGTTAAGGCCGTCATCAAAGCTCTGGGATCATTTGGCCGTGTGGATATGGTCTCTCAGCCCAGATTGACCATGCTCAATAACTCGGTGGCCAGCATTCAAGTCGGTGAAACGAGGGCTTATGTGGAAAGCACCAATACGGAGACCACACAGTCCGGCGGGACGATCACATCAGCATCCCTGAATGAGGTTCATGGCGGCGTGACGCTGCAGATCATCGGCAGCATCGCCGGCGATGACGTTTTCCTGAACGTGACGCCGGTCGTCAGCACCATTGAAAACATCCGTACCATTACGCTTGGCGGCGGCAATAAGCTTGAGGCGCCGGATACGTCTATTAAGACGATCAGCACGCAGGTGCGTGTGAGGGCGGGCCAGACTATTGCCATCGGCGGGCTTATAACGCGCGAGGGTGCGGCGCAAAGGCAGGGGGTGCCGTTCCTGTCCAGGATCCCTGTTTTAGGGCGTGTATTCTCTTATGATGAGCGGCGCAATAGCCGCACAGAACTTGTTATTTTTATGACGCCGGCACGGGGTTGACTATGGGACGCTATTTATTTGAAAATGACAGGGTTCATTTCTGGAATGCCGATGGCCAGGGGGTGATGCCGCTGGATGAGTTCCGTGCATCGGATATGGCCCTTGACCGGGAAGCGTACATTCTTCTGGCGGCAGAAGAAGGGGCTGTATCATTTACCCGCGTGCGCGAGATCAAAAATATCTTCGGCCGTGGACGCATCAGGACATTCGTACCTTATGCACAGGCGCTGCGGACATTTCTAACGGAACGCAGGCTGATGGACTTCGAACATTTATATGTTGTTCTGGATGATCTTGGCGGGCGCCTTTTATTAACGGTCATTTCCAGCACACAGGTCCTGGTGACGCGCGTGATCACACATAACGAGGTTGATCTGGTCGTGGATGAAATACGCCGTACGCAGAAGAATGCGGCTGAGCATAAGGGGGCAAGGCCGTGGCGCATCCTGTCGAATAATGAGCTGCTGGTAAAGGCACTGCCGGAGGATAACGCTGTATTCTTTGAAACATACCTGCCCGCGATGCAGGTATTAGGGCGGGTGAAATTCCCCCGGTGTTTAATGACGCCGGAGGAAGTGGCGGCCGGTAAACGCCGTGAACGGGCGATCGCCCTGGCCGGGGCTATGGCCGCAGCGTTGGCGGTCATTGCCGCGGGATCAGGTTATTACGTTCATGTACGCCATCGTGACCATCAGACGGACAGAAAGCTTCAGGAGCTTGTACGCCGCAGGGATGAAGTTTCTGAGCGTTTAATGCATTTGGCCGTTATGAAGTATCAAGACCGTTTGCGTGGCTTTCCGTCGATCGATCTTGCCCTTGGTATGGATGACCTTTTAAAGAGCCTTGTGTCAGGGATGCAGGCGGCATCTGTCACTTTTGAGCGCCGTGACGACGGGCGATGGCGTAGCTCAGCTGTTATTTTCTTTGTTGACGGGCGGGTGTCCCCTTGGGCAGGGCTCGGCCTGTGGAGCAAGGCGCAGGCGGCACCTGTCCTGGAGCAGGACCATCCGGGTTTACGTATAAGCACACAGGAATGAATGCATCGGAGGGGTCATGAAGTTATTTATCATTTTATCCGGGCTCAGCCTTGCCGCTGTCATCATCATCGCCGGCATGCGCCTTGAGGCATCGGTACGGTCCAGAGAGGTCCAGGCCGGAGTCATCAAGAGGGATATTGCGCGTAAGCAAGGCGAACTGGAGGCGTTGGAAGGATTAAGTTCAATTCAGGGGGTTTCATTAGGGCAGGCTTATATGGATGTATTTAATGATCTGGGGGTGCTCGCGCGGGTACATCGATCATCGTGTAGCGTAAAAGTTGACGGAGCCAGTTCACCGGACGTATTATCGGCGGCGCATGACGCGGTATGGCCTGGCCTCAGGGAGCTAAAGGTTCAAGCGGTATTCTCGGGATTCCGTTCGCACGCCGCGCTGGTGGCATTTCTGGAGGCTGTTGATTCTTTTCAACACACCAGGCCTGTTCTTATCAAGTGCGTGCTTTATCAGAAAAGCAATGTCGTAATCGACCTAATCGTTATGGGGGTGGGTGTATGAAGATCATAAGTGTTGTGTTATTTTTAACCTGTTTCTTTTCAACATACGCGTTAGCCCAGGAGTCTGAGGCAGGAAGGCTTGATGCGCTGCGCAGCCAGGCTGATGTTCAGCGCGCCAGGGAGAACGACTTGCAGCTGCTTCAAATGGAGGTGGAGCGTTTAAAGCTTGAGGTGGAGAAGAAGAAAGCCATGGCCGAACTCGGGACACCATCGGCTCCGGGGTCAAATGTGCCCTCAGCTGCTTCGGGTGGCGTCAATGCTGTTCCGGTCGTATCGCTTAAATATGTATTTATGAGCGGGGCTGTCGCTGAAGCCGTGCTTGAGATTGACGGTAGGGAGCGCCGTGTCAAAACCGGCGATGAAATTCCTTTGGGTGTGGTCAGATCAATGAGCGCTGAGGGGGTCACTGTGGCGGGTAAGGACGGTGCGCAGAAAACTTTAACCCTGCGTTGATGATACGATCATGCAGGTTATATAGACAGCAAGACTTTGTTTTTAAACTATCAAATCTTCCCGTTTGAACAGACCTCTCCTACCTTGAATAAAAAGCCGCTTTTTAGTTAAATAAAGACTAATTACTAGGCATATTAACTAATTTAATATAGTATTTAAGTATTATTTTGTTGAATATCCTGTCCCAAGGGAGTATTCGTGCGTGAATTCTTTTTAAGTCAGATGGACTTTGTTTTCTTTGTTTACGGCCTGGGGTTTATCTTTCTGGCGGCGATGGCCTTTTTTGTGTGGCGTATGAAGTCCCGTCAGGGGTTCTGGAAATGGATCGCTCTGTTCGGTGTTTTGCATGGCATGACCGAGTGGATGGATATGGTGGCGATATCCTTTCCCAGCAGTTTGCTGTTTAAGGATATTCGCGTTATTTTCCTTACCCTTTCATTCGTGTGTTTTGTAGAGCTGGTGCGCGTTGAAATGGCCAAGCGTTATCCGCGTGCGGCTGGTCTGTGGGTTTATGCGCCGTTACTGCTTTTGGTGGTTGGCGGCGGTTTATATTTGAATGGTGCCAGCGGCGTCAATGTGCTGGCCAGGTATGTATTCGGTGTGCTTGGTGGTCTTTTAAGCACATGGTTCATCTGGCGGATCGGCCGGAAAGATCCGCTTGAGCGGCAATTCTTTGCCGTGTTTTGCTGCCTTCTCGCCGGGTATGTTTGCACGCAGTTAGCGACGCCGAAAGCTGGCTTTTGGCCGGCATCGGTATTTAACCAGGATGTCTTTCTTAATTGGGCGCAAGTCCCGATTCAAGCGCTGCGTATGGCCCTGGCCGTTATACTGGCCATTTTGCTGTCGCGGTACTATTTTCGCGAACGTAAGAAACTTTTCCCTTTGACCAGTGACAGTAATCGCGTATTTTATTCTACGGATTATCTGGCGGTTATTTTCTGCACTTTGATCCTGGTGGGTTGGGGCTTCACAACCCTTGTTACGCATTATAAGAAAATAGAAGAAAGCGAGGACATTCTGGCGGTTGTCAAGACCATGGCCAGCGGCATTGACCACCGTCGTCTGGACAGATTGGCCGGTGTGCCCGAAGATCGCGATACGTTCAGCTATGTGCGTATCAAGGAGTTGATCGATGCCATGTTCCTGACAGAAGAGCGCATGGATGATGTTCATCTTTGGGGCATGCGTCAGGGCAAGATCACGCTGCTCCTGGATGTTGACCGGGATGAAACGCGCAAAGCCCTTGAGAAAACTGATCCGCATGGTATTTATTCCTCCCAGCGTAAGGATCTGATCGCGGTTTTTAATAATAGCGAGATAGCCGTGCAAGAGCCGCTGTACAGTAAATCCAGCGGGTTTGTGTCTATGTTCGTCCCCGTCCAGGGATTATATTCAAACAGGCTCTCCGGTGTCTTTGAGTTCTCGATGGATGCCGATGAATGGAAGGTCAATCTTTACAGGCAAAGACTTTTTCCGGTCAGCATAACGCTTTTTCTGGTGACCATGACCTTGGTTTTTCTTATCATTTACCGGCGTGAACAGGAATCCAAGCAGGCGGTCCAGGAGAATGAGCGCAAATATTTCGCCTTGTCGGTCGAACTGGATGAAGAACGCGATAAACTGCAGACTATTTTTGATGCTTCACATGTAGGCCTTTTACTCGTAGACGCGCAGATCAATGTGGTCAGGGTCAATTCCGTCGTGGCTGACATGGTGCATAAAAGCATTGATGAGATCCTGGGTGACCGCCCGGGGAATATCCTGGGATGCGTTCACGCTGAAGCGGCGCCCGGCGGATGCGGCAGTGATATTGCGTGCGTCGAGTGTCCGATCTTCAGTGCGGCTAAGCAGGTTTTAGCGACCGGGGAAAGCTTACTTAACCTTGAGGTTGAACAGACCTTGCGCAATGCCTCCGGGGAATTGCATAAAGTCTGGTTCGAGATCAATGCTACGCCTATTTACATCAACAGGGTCAGGCACGCCCTTTTTGTCCTTTCGGATATTACGCACCGCAAGCGCATGGAAGCCGGCATGATCGAGGCCAAAGAATTGGCGGATGCCGCCAACCGCGCCAAAAGCGATTTTATTGCCAATATGAGCCATGAGATCCGCACGCCTATGAACGCTATTCTGGGTTTTAGCGAACTGCTCAACCGCACCGAGATCTCAGACAAGCAGAAGGCTTATCTGGTGCAGATCATGTCCGGCGGCAAGATCCTTTTGACCATCATCAATGACATCCTGGATATTTCCAAGATCTCTTCAGGGAAGATGGTCCTGGAAAATGCCGAGTTTGACCTTTATGCGCTGATCGACGACACGCTGTCGATGGGGCGGTCTTTGGTCAACAGTAAGCCGGTTGAGTTTAAATCCGTTCTCAATGAACTTGTGCCGCGGCGTGTCAGCGGTGATGCGCTGCGCCTGCGCCAGATCCTGACGAATTTACTGGGTAATGCGGTTAAGTTCACACCCAAGGGAGAGATCGTTCTGTCCGTATCCCGGATCGAGCACGCCGATCAAAAGGATAAGGTCGAGCTGTATTTCACGATCAAGGATACGGGTATCGGGATCGCGGCGGAGAAACTTGACGATATCTTCATGCCGTTCGTGCAGGAAGATATGTCGACGACCAAGCAGTTTGGCGGTACGGGCTTGGGGCTTGCCATCTGCCAGCAGTTAGTTAATATGATGGATGGGCGCATCTGGGTATCTTCTCAGCCCGGCAAGGGCAGCGAGTTCACCTTTACGGTTACGCTGCATGTAACAGCGGAAGCGCTGCCGGATAAGAAAGCCCCTGTCATTGAAAAACAGCAGGACGAAGACCTTAAGGGCATGAAGATCCTGCTGGCGGAAGACAGCCTGCCCAATCAGGAACTCATGAAAGCGTATTTTGAAACACTGGGCTGCGCGGTGGATTATGCGTCCAATGGATTTGAGGCGCTTGAACTTTTACGGGAGGGTCGGGTCTACGACCTTTGCCTGATGGACGTGCAGATGCCGGTGATGGATGGTATTACGGCCACCAGGATCATCCATCAGGAAATAGACAAGGATTTCGTTATCATCGCGCTCACAGCCGGGGCGATGAAAGGCGATGCGGCGCATTGTTTTCAGGCCGGGATGACGGATTATCTGTCCAAGCCGGTTAATTTTGATATTCTTAAGGCCAAATTGATCAAGTATAAAAAGCGCGGGTTGACGGTATAACAAGGGAGCGGGGCATGGCGATGGATACAGTGAAGCTTAAAGAATATTTGGATATCGATGTTACGGACATAGCCGGTGAACTGAAGCTGAAGGAATCGGTGTATGAAAGGATCCTCAATATATCCGTGATGACAACATCAGCGTCGCTGCCGCAGTTGGACGGTGCGTTAAAGAGCAATGATCATGACAGCGCTGCTAAAATAGCCCATGAGATCAAGGGCGTTTTTGCTAATTTGCGCGTCAAGACTTTATCAGATCTTATGGCAGAAGTTGACGTACGCGCCCGGCGAAAAGATGCGGTTGCGACCATCGCGCCTCTCGTGGCCGAGTTCCAGGCAAAATTCGATCAGTTAAAAAGCGTGTTATAGAGAGATACGGATATGTGGAAGATCCTGGTTGTTGATGATAATGCGGCCAATAGAGAGTTTTTGATCGAACTTTTACGCGAATATGCGGTGTGTGATATTGCCATCAACGGACGTGAGGCGTTTGAGATCTATAAGGATTCAGTCATCGACAATAAGCCGTATGACATGATGCTTTTGGACATTGAAATGCCGGAAGTGGACGGATTGACCGTTTTGAGCCTTGTGCGCGCGATCGAGGCATCTGCGGGTGTCGTGCCGGGGGAAGGTTTGCCGATCATCATTGTTACTGCCTTTGAAGAGCCGTTCAAGAAAGCGTTCGATCTGGGGTGTGATGATTATATGTTAAAGCCCGTTGCTTCAGACCAATTGATCCAGAAGATCAAAATGAAGCTCGCGGGAAAAAATAAGGCTTAGGTAATATACGTTACAAGGAGAGTTTTATGTGGAAGATCATGGTCGTAGATGATAATGCAGCGAACCGGGAGCTCCTCGTCGAGGTCGTAGCTGAAGTGGCGGATTGCGTGGTGGCGGGTAACGGGCGCGAAGCTTTTGAGCATTATAAAAAGGCCTTGGCCGGCAAGCATCCATTTGACCTGATCCTTTTGGACATTGCCATGCCTGAAGTCGACGGCCTGGCTTTTTTGGAAATGGTGCGTAAATTTGAAGCCGACACTGACGTTGAACTGGGTCAGGGCGTTCCGATCATCATGGTCACGGCCTTCGATCAGCCGTTCATGCGGGCCTTTAATTTAGGGTGTGATGATTATATCCTGAAGCCGATCGACGCGGATCAGTTGCTCGGTAAGATCAAAATGAAATTGGCGGGTAAGAAATAAACAGCCTTTGCCGTCAAATCCGATCCCGGGAACGGGTACCGGAGATGGCGTGCCTATCCGTAAAAGCGTTGGCCGGATGAAGGTTTTTGATGGGAAAGAAGGTTGCGGCGCATGAAGAGTAAGCTTTATTATCCGGTCAATCTCGATTTGCAGCATAAGGCCTGTGTGGTCATCGGTGGCGGAGATGTGGCCTGGCGCAAGGCGCGTTCGCTCTTGGCTTGCGGGGCGGCGGTCACCGTGGTCAGTCCGCAGGTTAAAGATAAAATGGCCGCGCTTATACGGTCAGGTAAAGTTCGCCGCCTTGATCAATCCTATCAAAAGGCGCACCTTAAAGGTGCCTTTCTAGTCGTAGCGGCGACAAATGACGTCGACGCTAATAAGGCCGTGGCCCGTGATGCCGCGGCTAGGAATATCCTGGTCAATGTTGTGGATGTGCCGGCGCTGTGTAATTTTATTGTGCCGGCCGTTATCCGGCGGGGGCCGCTGGCCATGGCGGTATCGACGGGCGGGCAGAGCCCGCTTCTGGCAAAAGCATTGAGGAAAAAATGTGAAAAATGCCTGAAGCCGGCTCACGGCGATCTGGCCCGGGCGCTGGGAGCGGCCCGCAAGGATGTACAGCGTTGCTGTAAAACAGCATCAGCGCGCAAGGCGGCCTATCAGAAGATCATGAAGGCCCGGCCGTTTGCGGGGCTCTTATGAAAAACGGCATCATTACGGTTGGGACGCGGAAAAGCGCATTGGCCCTGACACAGACCAACGGTGTGATCGCTGCCTTGAAACAGACCTTTCCTGAATATGAATTTATAGTCAAACCCATCTCAACGGCAGGTGACCGTGTGCCCGAGCGCAGTACGCTACCGGAGCACCAGGGCATTTTTGTTAAAGAGATCGAAGAGGCGCTTTTAAACGCCGACATAGATATGGCCGTACACAGCCTTAAGGATATGCCCTGTACCATGCGCCCCGGACTTGAGCTGGGGGCCGTTTGCGCCCGGGAAAATCCGCAGGATGCGCTTTTATCACGCGGCCATATTAGATTTTATGACCTTAAGGCGGGTGCCCGTATCGGGACCAGCAGTATCCGCCGGCGTGCCCAGATCCTTGCGGCCAGACAGGATATTGAGGTCGTCCCTTTGCGCGGGAATATCGACACGCGGATCAGGAAGCTTCTTTCCGGCGAGGTTGATGCGATCGTCATTGCCGCTGCGGGTGTATTGCGCTTGGCGCAGGGCGGTCTGATCACGGAATATTTACCGCTGGATATTCTTTTGCCGGCCCCGTGCCAGGGCGCTTTGGCGATTGAGATCCGCCGGAATGATCCGAAGCTCAAGCTTGTGGTTCAGACGATCGATCATGCCCCGACACGTTGTGCGGTCACGGCGGAGAGGTCTTTTTTAAAGGGGTTGGGCGGCGGGTGCAGCCTTCCCGTCGGCGCTTTGGCGGAAGTCACGGGTGAGGCGTTAATGTTGACGGCGCAGGTGGTTAGTCCCGACGGTAAGGATAAGGTTCAGCGTTCGCTTAAGGGGCTTTCGCATGACGCTGAAGCGTTGGGAGAGAAGCTGGCCCTGGAAATGTTGGACGCACCGGGCGGATGGATCCGTGCCGCGTTAAAGGTGTTGTAATGACGGGAGCGATATGAAAAACGGCAAGGTGTTTCTTGTGGGCGCAGGCCCCGGCGACGTCGGACTCATCACATTAAAAGCGGTGCACTGCCTGCATGTGGCTAACGTGGTCGTTTATGATCATCTGGTCAATCCTGAATTATTGTCATTTGCCCCCAAAAGCGCCAGGCGCATCTTTGCCGGCAAGTATCCGCAAAATCACATTTTGTTCCAGAAGGAGATCAATCGGTTGCTGGTCCAGACGGCGAAGAAGGGCAATATCGTTGTGCGCTTAAAAGGTGGGGATCCGCTGCTTTTCGGACGTGGTGCGGAAGAGGCGCTGGAATTGGCCGAGGCGGGCGTTCCTTTTGAGATCGTACCGGGTGTGAGTTCCTCTTATGCCGTGCCGGCGTACGCCGGGATCCCGGTGACGTACCGCAATATTTCATCCAGGCTTAATATTGTGACGGGTCATGAGGCGCCTGAAAAGGGCCGCGCCACCATCGACTGGAAGAAACAGGTCGATGACCATGCCACGCTGGTGATCCTCATGGGTTTTGCCAATTTGGAAAAGATCGTCAGGGAAGTTACCGCCGACCGTAAAAGGCGTACCATGCCTGTGGCTGTTATCAGTAATGGCACCTGCCGTGATCAGAAGGTCGTTACCGGTACGCTGGCGGATATCGTTGGCAGGGTTAAAGACGCCGGCATAAAGGCGCCGGCGATCATTGTCATAGGGCGAGTGGTGGCTTTGCGTGAGAAACTCGATTGGTTTAAACCCGAGCCGGCCCTTAAGGGCAAGCGCATCCTTGTTACGCGCCCTGCACATCAGGCCTCTGCTCTGGTTGACCTGCTTAAAACGCATGGGGCGACAGTTATTTCCGTGCCGCTCATTAAAGTCGTCCCTTCGGGCAAGACGGCTGAGATCAAGGCCCGGCTAGAGGCGCTTGACCTTTATAGCTGGCTTATTTTCACCAGCGCCAATGGCGTGGATATTTTTATGAAGCAGATGCATCGCGCCAGGATCAGCCCGGAGCGCTTGCAGGGTAAAAAGATCGCCGCGATCGGACAGAAAACAGCGTCGTATCTTAAGGATCTAGGCCTTCCTGTCAGCTTGGTTCCGGCGGAGTTCGTGCAGGAAGCTTTGGCGGATGAAGTGATCCGTGCTGTCGGCAAGAGATCACAGAGGATCCTGCTGGTCCATGCGCTGGGCAGCCGTCCCGTGCTGGAGCAGAAATTGCGTTCAGCCAGGCTTGATCTTGACACGCTTGACCTTTATAGGTCTGTGCCGCTTATCGTCAACTACGGCCGCATACGGAGGTTATTTGAGGGGCGCAAGATCGACGCGGTCATGCTGACCAGTTCTTCGTGCGTGGACAGCTTTGTCCGTGCCTTCGCACCGCGTAAGCTCAAAGCATTGACCA
>PEAF01000061.1 GCA_002753465.1 Candidatus Omnitrophota bacterium | reverse complement strand
TTAGGGAAAGGCGGGATACTCCCCCCCCATTGCGGCGGCATGGCTGGCGCCGATGCTTTTTACAGCTGCCGGCATTTACTTCATCAAAAAGATGTTTTAATAAAAAGGGCGGACATCAAGTCCGCCCTGCACACACCCTGCATCAGCTTATCCAGCCTAATCCTTTTAAAAGCCCTTAAACAGATTGCCGATCGAATGGACAACGGACCCCAGATTCCCGGACGTCTCTCCAAAAAGCTTTGAGCCCAGCGAGAACGCATCATCGAGGCCGGCCGGTGCCAGCGTCTGAAACATGACCAGTGAACCCAGCTGTGTGGGGCTGGTCACATCCTTAAACTCGCTGTTTCTGATGTTCACCTTGAGTATGGTCAATTTAGGCTTTTCTTTACCCGACCTGTAATCCTCAATATAGATCGTCCCGATATTAAGCACGACCAGATCCAGCCGCATCTTCATTTCCTGCGCTGGCGATTTCTTCCCCCCCTGCGGAGGCTGAGGTTCTTTTTTATCGGACTGCGCCGGCTGAGCAAATTTCAATGAATTCACATTCATTGCTCCGGCTTTGTTAATAATGACGCGCGCTTCCTTAAGGTCAAGGCGCATGTACGGCAAATGCAGTACGTTCTTAAAAATGGATGGCACATCGACCTTGACAGCGATCTCGGGGATATCGACCATCGCCGTGTCCTGCGGAAATCCGGCCGGATTATAAACCTTCAGGCCCGTGATCTTCACCGACTGCTGCAGGAGGCTTAACGAAAATTGATCGATCTTCACATCAACGCCAGCCGCCGCCTTAGCACCGGCAACAACCGCTGACTTGATGAGAACATCTTTGACAGGACCTAAAAATAAAAGAACCAACAAAATGACAACGCTGATCTTAACGATTTTTTTCATGAGAGCCCCCTAACTTCTACTTTAACATTACTCTCGGCAGCCGATTACCCAAACTGCAGGTGATCTCGTAGTGGATCGTCCCCGCCCATTCGGCAAGCTCATCAGCACTGATAAAACCCCTACCCTGACGGCCCATGACAACCGCCTCATCGCCGACATTGACCTGACCGACATCCAAAGCCTGCGTAATATCGACGACGATCTGGTCCATCGTGACCCTGCCCAGGACAGGGCAGCGTACGCCATTTAAAAGGACAGCAGCCTTATTAGATAAAGCGCGCAGATACCCGTCACTATAACCGATCGAAACAACGGCCACGGGGATATCACGCGGTGCTTTAAACGTATGCCCGTAACTGACACCCGATCCTGCCGCAATGGTCTTAAGTAAAAGCACCGTAGCTTTGACACACATCACAGGCTTCAGTGAAACCAGCATGCGCACATTTTCCGACGGATAAAGCCCGTAAAGCATAACACCCGGGCGGGCGAGATTAAAAAGCCTGTTCTTGTATCCGCTTAGGCCCATGCTGTTGGCCGCGTGCAGAAAGGTGAAGGCGATACCCCGTTCTATCGCGCCCGAAACCACTTTGGCAAAATCGTCCATCTGGGCGCATGTGAAAGCTTCATCCGTATCGGCAAGGGGAAAATGCGTGAACAGGCCCTCCACCTTTAAATGCTTGAACGCCGAAAGGCCCTGGATAAAGCCCACCGCGTCCGTATGGTGAACGCCCATGCGGCCCATCCCCGTATCGATCTTGACGTGCACCGGCAAACGCCTGCCCCGGCGCGCCGCGGCCTTATCATAAGCGCAGGTAAAATCCATGGTGCATACCGCCGGTGTAAGATCATACTTGATCAGATGCGGGATCAGGTCAATGATGGTCGCCTCAAATAGCAGGATGCGCGGCTTTTTGCCCAAACGTTTGCGAAGCATCACGCCCTCTTCAGCGTTGGACACGGCAAAGAACGCGCCGCCCTCTTTCGCAATAACGCCTGCCACCTCCAGCATACCGTGGCCATACGCATCAGCCTTGACCACCGACAATATATCAACCGCACGGCCGCGCCTTGGCTCCAACTGGCGTCGGGCGATCTTCCTGATCTCATTGTAATTATGCAGCACCGCCTTGAGGTCGATCTCAACCCAGGCCTGTGGCGGCGTATAACGTCCCTTCATTACTTTGCCTTCCCCTTATCATGCGACCCCTTAGGGCCCCCGACCTGACAATCTTCAGGATATAAATACAAGGGCGCCAACTCGTCGATCTTGTCGGACTCGCCTTTTAACAGGCGCTGATAACCCATCTTGCCCAGCTCGGCCGCCTTAGGCAGCCAGCGCTTCTCCGGTTCAAAAACCGGCTTGAACGTTTCAGCCTTGAGCATGATCGCATCTTTATAAAGCGGGGTCGCATCACCGATAAAAACAACCTCACCCTCAAGCCCTTCCAATACTTTCTCAAGCGGCTCAAGCTGATAAGGCCTGCGACGCACAAGCCCATCAGGATTCTTGTCGTAAAGAGAGCTGTAGACAAGGCTTCGGCGCGCGTCATTGATCACACACACCTGAAGCGGTGAACGCAGGCGCGAAAGGCGCACATTCATGGCAATGGCATCCAGGCTCGAAACACCCACCACCGGCTTGCCTGTTACCATCACAAAAGCCTTGAGCATAGAAAGCCCCACGCGAAGCCCGGTGAACGACCCGGGCCCCAAACCGACGACGAACCCCTCAAGGTCCGTTAAGCGAACATTGGCTCTTTGCAGAATGCGCTCGATATCGAATGTTATGGATAACGAAAGGTCTTTACGCGGACGCGAATTACGTGAAACCAATGTCACATCACCATTATTAATAGCGAGGCTCATGTGCTTGGTCGATGTATCAACTGCCAGTATTTTCATAGTTCTGCCTTAGCTAACCTTTCCTTCACAGCGTCACCCTTGGCGCTGAACTTGATCTTACGCGCATCATCCCCCGCATGCGCGAGCGTCACCTGCCAGCAATCCCCGGGCATCAGTGTCTCGAGCCGTTCCGACCACTCTACCGCCGCAATGCCCTGGCCGTAAAAGAATTCCTCATACCCCATGCCGAAAAGATCAAACGCCTTGATCCGGTAAAGATCAAAATGGTACAAGGGAACCTTGCCCTTATAAATATTCATCAGCGTGAACGTCGGGCTATGTACCTGGTGAGGCGATATCTTAAGCCCTTTGGCCATTCCTTTAACGAAGGCCGTCTTACCGCTGCCGAGGTCACCAAAAAGACAGACCACGTCACCCCGCTTTAATATACGTGCAAACCTGGCCCCGAGCGCCAGTGTTTCTTCATACGCATGCGTACAATGTTCAAGTGCTTTCATTTAGAAGTGCCGGTACCCTTTTGTTTCAACGACATCAATTCGGCCGCTCGGCCGGACGATACGGAACCCCTCACGGCGCGGACGGACCACACCGATAGGATAAAAACAAAGCTTATCATCACCCTCATACTCCAGCAGTTTCTTGGCACGCGTCGCCGGCATGGTAAATAGCAATTCAAAATCTTCACCGTCTGTCATAGCGCGCGCAGGGCTAACCCCGCGATGGCACGGGATAAGCTTCTCTTCGATCAAAGCGCCAACGCAGCTGGCCTTGAGGATATGCGCAAGATCACCCGCAAGCCCGTCAGAAAGATCCATCATGGCCGACGGTTTAAATTTGGCCGCCAGAAAACGCGCCTCTTTAACGCGCGGCGTGAACTTTAAATGCCGCCCTGACTTCAAAGACCCGCCCAAAGCCCCCGACACAAAGATCCAGTCACCGGGACGAGCCCCCTGGCGGCGGATAAGCCGGCGCTTCTCGACTTCACCCAACAAGGCAATATTGACGACAACCTTTTCAGAACGTACCGTATCGCCACCGACAATGCTGACACCGAATTCCTTAGCCACCTCCCACATGCCGGTATAAAGGTCTTTTACATACTTGGCACTGATATCACCCGGAACTCCCAGCGATACAACGGCAAAGACCGGCTCGCCACCCATAGCGGCCACATCCGAAAGATTACACGCGAGCGCTTTATGCCCGACAGCCTTTGCCGGCATGCGCCGCAGGAAATGCACATCCTCAACAAGCATGTCCGTCGTAAAAAGAAGGTACCGTCCGCCTTTGACCTTAAGCACGGCCGCGTCGTCCCCGATCCCTTTGACCACCCGCGGCAAAAGGTTCTGGAACTTCTTTAATGTTTCGATCAGACCGAACTCGCCAAGGTGCGATAACTTTGTCATACTTTAGGGGCCTGCAAGGCGCGCAGAATATTCGTGCCGTATGGCTTTTGAATAATACCGTATTCCGTTACAATGCCGGCGATCAGGGCGTTGTCCGTCACATCAAACGCCGGATTAAACACGTTAACGCCGACGGGCGCCGTCATAATATTGGCAAAACGCCTGACCTCATCCGCCTCACGCTCCTCAATGGGGATCTCGCGGCCTGTCTTCATCTTAAGATCAAAAGTGGTCTTAGGCGCTACCACATAAAACGGCACATTATGATGTTTGGCTAAAACAGCCAGCATATAGGTGCCGATCTTATTAGCCGTGTCCCCGTTAGCCGCGATACGGTCGGCCCCCACAAAAATAACGTCCACACCCTTATTCTTCATGACAGTGGCGGCCATGTTGTCGCAAATAAGCGTCACATCGATCTTGTTCTGGCGCAGCTCCCACGCCGTCAAACGGGCCCCCTGAAGTAAAGGCCGCGTCTCAAGCGCATACACCTTGAACTTCCTGCCGGCTTCTTTAGCGGCGTACATAACCCCTAAGGCCGTGCCGTAATCAGCGGTCGCCAAAGCACCGGCATTGCACACCGTCATCACGGTCGCTCCATTTTTGATCAGCTTAGCCCCGTGAGCGCCCATGGCCCGGCATACCGCACGGTCCTCTTCATAAATCGCCATAGCCTCGGAGGTCAGGATCGCCTTGATCATCGCCACGGAAAGCCGCTCATTTTTTTTTGCCAGCACACGCATCTGCGTAAGGGCATGAAAAAGATTGACCGCGGTGGGCCTGGACGTGGCAACATACGCGCACATTTTCTCTATGGTCTTTACAAAATCGCGGCCGTCATTGCCTTTATATGATTGCATCCCCAGAAGCACGCTGAATGCCGCGGCAATGCCTAAAGCCGGAGCGCCGCGCACTTTAAGTGTCTTGATCGCATGCCACAGCGTTTCAACATCGCGGCAATCCAGATAAACCAGCTTTCCAGGCAGCAACGTTTGATCGATGATGCGCACTGATTTCCCTGTCCAACGAATGGTATCTACAGCCATAATTACCTCGCTATTTTATAATGTTTAGCCTCTTGCCTCGCACATCATTTTTCGCCGTTTGCTACGGTTTATAAAAATCTCTAAAGCGTGCGTCGTTCCTCGATAAAATGCATCGAGGCCGCCGTCACGAAGAGATTTTTATAAATCCTTGCAAACACTTGCCGAAAACCGATTTATTGTGCTTCGGCAAGATCCTAAACATCTTGCGCAACGAACCCTATTTCTTATCAACTTCAATGCGCGGGAAAAGCGGCGAATGCGCCTCCAGCTTTGTCCCGGCCCTCAAACCACCCCATGACAGGCCGGCATCCTCAGCACCAAGGATCTGCAGGACGCGCGCCGCCTTTTCAGGCATGACAGCCCGTAATAAAGCCGCACTCAAACGCAATGCTTCCGTCGCCACATAAAGCACGCGTCCGGCCGCCACCAGATCCGTTTTTGCCAGCTTCCAGGGCGCCTGCATTTCCATGTACTTATTCACAGCACGGATCAGATTCATGATCTCGTTGATCGCGGCGTCTACTTTATAATCAAGGAGCAATGCGCGCACTTTGCCATATAGCGCCGCACCCTGAGACATGATCGCCTGATCAGCTTCCGAAAGATCATGGGCTGGTGGCACAATGCCGTCAAAATACTTCCCGATAAGCCCTGACACCCGGTTGAGAAGGTTCCCGAAATCATTGGCCAAATCGCTGTTATAGCGCTTGATGAAATTCTCGGGGGTGAAGTTGGCATCATTGCCCAGGACCATCTCAGCCATCAGATAATATCGCACAGCGTCGACCCCATGCTGCTCGATCAAGTCCAAAGGACGCACCACATTGCCCAAAGACTTTGACATCTTGCTTTCACCCATAAGCCACCAGCCGTGCGCAAAAATAGTCTCCGGCAACGGTAACTCCAGGGCAAACAGCATCGTCGTCCAGTAAATAGAATGCGTGGTCAGGATATCTTTGCCGATAAGGTGCACGCCAGGCCACCACCGGCTGAACTTCGCTTCATCCGAGCCGTAACCGATCGCGGAAATATAATTGATGAGCGCATCGAACCATACATAGGTCACATAGTCGCGGTCAAACGGGATCTCGATGCCCCAGGCCAGGCGCGATTTAGGACGGGAAATGCACAGATCCCCCAGCGGCTGACGTAAAAACCCCAGCATTTCATTCTTGCGGTGCTCAGGCTGTATGAGCCCCGGATGGCTTTCAATATAGTCAATAAGCCTTTGCTGATACTTACCCATCTTGAAGAAATAATTCTTCTCCTTGATGGACTTAACCTCACGGAAAGCGCCGGACTCGGCTTCTTTCTCCGTTATAAAGCGCTCTTCAGCGACGGAATAAAGCCCCTCGTATTCCTTCTGGTAAATATCGCCCTTATCGTAAACTTTCTGCAGGATATCCTGAACAATGCGTGTATGACGCACCTCGGTCGTACGGATAAAATCGTCATTACTTATCTCCAGGGTCGTCCAGAGATTTGAAAAGCGCGGCGCCAGGTCATCGCAATGCGCTTGCGGCGTAAGCCCGCGCGCCTGTGCTGCCTGCTGGACTTTTTGCCCGTGCTCATCCAACCCCGTCAGAAAAAAAACATCATCTCCAAGGGCCCGATGGAACCGCGAAAGCACGTCCGCCAGGATGGTGGTATAGGCATGCCCGATATGCGGCGCATCGTTAACGTAATAGATCGGCGTTGATACATAGAATTTATTTTTTGTCATTCTTCACATCGCCCGGCTTGACTTCATTTGTTTTAACTTCACTGGCCTTACCTTCATCCCCCTTAACCTCTTCCGCCTTAGGGATGGTCAGCTTGACGATCTTGCCATCACCAAAGTCAACATGCACCAGGCGCTTTAAGATATCAAGATTGATGACCTTGCCCTTGCCTTCGGGCGTCGTGATCTTGCCGCCCATCTTAGGCAGCCCCTTATTGAGTTCTTTATAAACATTATACTCATAGGCCATACAGCACTTGATGCGCCCGCACACGCCCGAGATCTTGGACGGGTTCAGCGGCAGTGCCTGCTCTTTGGCCATTTTGATCGACAACTGGCTGAAATCCTTGATGAACGATGCGCAGCATAAATGCTGGCCGCACACGCCGTAACCTTCGACCATCTTGGCGCGGTCACGCACACCGATCTGCTTGAGCTCAATGCGCACGCGAAAAAGCTTGGCCAGCTCTTTGACCAGATCACGGAAATCCACGCGGCCCTCGGCCGTGAAATAAAAAATGATCTTGGATCCGTCAAAGGCATACTCTGACATGAGCATATTCATATCAAGTTTGAGCTCATTGATCTTGGCAATGCACACGTGCAATGCATCCTTGGCCTTGGTGCGGTTATGCTCGATCTGACGCAGATCCACTTCCGTTGCCTTACGGATCGCCCGGCCTGAGGCAAAGAATTTCTTCTCAGACTCGCACTTGGGCACGCAACGCGATGCCACACGCGCGAATTCGGTGCCGCGCTCGACTTCAACGATAAGATAATCATTGCGGCCGCACTCCACATCACGGTCATCCACATAGATAACCGGACGGTGCTCGCCAAGCTTAACCTGAATTAACTTCCCCATTTAATACTCCTTATGATCCCAACCCAATAGCACCCTCCCCATTGTGGGGAGGGAATGGGTGGTGGGTTATAACATTTCCCTAACAACCGTCAGGACCACTTTCACATTTTGATTACCATCAAGGCGCCTGATGGCATCCGTCACCCGGTCCACATGGCCGGACAACTCCTGCGGCGAACACCGTTCAGCAAATCGTTTGATCTCGACCTGCCGGTCACGGTTAACCACAGCACCGCCAGCGCCTGACTTTATAAAAAGTGCATCACGCAGTGCCATAAGAATGATCCCCAACGCTTCATAAGCACTATTGCGGTCAACACCCACAAGTTTAACAAAACCCTCTGTATCTCCCGGCATGAAAAATACGTCCAGTATTCTTTGCCGGCGGTCCATAAAATCCCGGCCAAGCTCCATGGCCCGTCCGGGACTGCCCTGGCCGAAAGCGGCCAGGATCACAGCTTCATCCGCTGATAAGCCCTGCTCGTTCTTTAAAGAACCTGCCATCAGTTTGGCAGACATGCCCGCAAACCGGACCAGCTGACAACGCGAACGGACGGTCGATAACAGCGCATCCGGTACCGCCGTCGTCAAGATCAGAACAGTCCCCAGGCGCGGCTCCTCAAGCGTTTTTAAAAACGCATTGGCCGCCGCCTCATTAAACAGATCGGCATCCTTGACGATCGCAAATTTAACCTTCGCTTCCAAAGAACGGAACTCCAAACGTTCGATCAGCCCGCGGACCTGATCAACACTGATGCCCGTCTTATCCTCAGGCTTCTCAAGGATCAGCATGTCAGGATGATTGCCACCGGCGATCTTACGGCAGGAATCACAGCCACACGCTGACGGATCCCGCGTTGCTTTCAAACAATTGACCCGCTGCGCCAACGCCAGCGCTGTAGCGAATTTACCGATTCCCGTAGGGCCGGCAAATAAATAGGCGTGCGCCAAACGCCCGGCTTCATGCAAGCGCACCAGCTGATCAAGAACCTCCTGGTTCACAGTAACTTCTCCACCGCGGCGCGGATAAAAGCAGCATTACTTTCCTTACTCGCGCGTCCGTCAACAATAATGACGCGCCCAGGCTCCTTTGCCGCGATCGCATGATACCCCGCACGGACCTTCTCATGATACTCCAATGAACGCAGCTCAATGCGGTCACGTTCTGTTCCGCGACGAAGCAGCCCCTCTTCCGTAGGCAGATCAAGAAAGAACGTCAGATCCGGCTTGATGCCACGTGTCGCAAAAAGTCCAATGCTCATGATGGTATCGGCCGGCACGCCGCAACCATACCCCTGATAAGCTACGGTTGAATCAAGGAATCGGTCACACAAAAGGATGGTGCCCTGCTTTAGTTCGGGTATCACAACCTCTTCAACAAGCTGTGCCCGCGCCGCCATATACAGCAGCGTCTCACATTCCTTATTCATAGCCGCATTCTTCTTATCAAGAAGGATCTCCCGGATCTTTTCGCTGATCACGACCCCGCCCGGTTCACGGATAAGTTTGACCTTTAACGCCCTCGTCATCAAATATTCCAGGAGAAACTTAGACTGCGTGCTTTTGCCGCAACCTTCGGAGCCTTCGAACGTGATGAATTTGCCTTTATAAAAACCCACCTTAAGCCCTCCGCCAGGTCTGTCCGGCCTTGCCGTCTTCAACAATAATGCCGCGCGCCTTTAAAAGATCACGCAGCTCATCGGACCGTTTCCATTCTTTAGCCTTACGTGCGGCCACACGCTCATCCAAAAGCGCGCCATCCTCCGGCGAAATGCCGGCCACCGCTTCATCCAAGGTCAGGCCTAAAACATCCTCAAGGATCTCACGCAGGAATTTTCCCGCCAGATGAACACTGCCTTCAAAATAATCATCCTGTTTGCCCGCATCCATAAAACGATTGGCCGCCGTGACCAGGTCGTAAATATGCCCCAGGGCCAAAGCCGTATTAAAATCAGTGTCCAGAGCCTCAATGATCTTTTCTTTGGCTTCCAGCACAAACTCGACATCGCTCATACTGACATCAAGCTTAGGGGCCGGTATGGGCTTGATCTTAAGCAATAAATGTTTGAATTTGGCCACACCCTTTTCCATCTCACCAAGCTTATCCTCGGTATAATCAATGGAGCTGGCATAATGCGTCGACAAAAAGAAAACTTTCAGCGCATTGACAGAATGTTTCTTGAGCGCGTCCTGCACGGTAATAAAATTACCCAATGACTTGGCCATTTTCTGCCCGCCAATGGTCAAAAGTCCATGGTGGATCCATAGCTTCGCGAACGGCTTGCCCGTCAAGGCCTCAGCCTGGGC
>PEAF01000060.1 GCA_002753465.1 Candidatus Omnitrophota bacterium | reverse complement strand
TTCGGTGAGAAGATCGATTATCCTGAGGATTGTTATCAAGGCGGCTATATCCAGGATATGGCCAAGATCTTTGCTGAGCAGCGCAAGTTTACGTCATTGGATGATGTGAATGCCTGTGCTTTTGAAGATTATTGTAATTTTTCTAAGAATTACCTCATGGAAGTCATCCGTGAGGACCTGCGCATTTTCCGCGTCAAGTTTGACAACTGGTCTTTTGAATCGGAAGTGGCCAGTTCTGACAAGATTGCGCTGACGCTCGAAGAGCTTCGTCAAAAAGGCTTTATTTACGAGCAGGATGGGGCCCTGTGGTTCAAATCGACGCAGTTCGGTGATGATAAGGATCGTGTTGTCAAAAAGAGCGACGGGCTTTACACCTATCTGGCGCCGGACATCGTTTATCATAAGTACAAATATGACCGTGGATTCGACCTTCTGGTTGATATCCTGGGGCCAGATCATCATGGGTATATTCCGCGCATCAAGGCGGCAGCACAGGCTTTGGGCAAGGACGTGACGGCACTCGAGGGGATGATCATACAGTTGGCCACTATTTTCCGTGATGGCAAGCAATTACGCATGTCGACGCGTGCCGGCGAATTCATCAGTTTGCGTGAAGTGGTGGATGAGGTGGGTACTGATGCAGCGCGGTTCTTTATGCTCATGCGTCAGGCGAGTCAGCAGCTCGAATTTGACCTTGATCTTGCCAAGAAGCAGGCTTCGGACAATCCGGTCTATTACATACAGTATGCGCATGCCCGCTGTAACAGTGTGTTGCGCAAAGCTAAAGAAGAAGCCGGGCTTATAGCGTCGGACAAGTTCGATCTTTTGACGAATGAGGCTGAAGTCGATCTTATTAAGAAAATGGCTCAGTTCCCGGATTATTTGAATATTTGTGCCCAGCAGCTTGACCCGCATACGCTGACACGGTATATGCAAGAGCTCGCCGCAGAATACCATAGGTTTTATGATCGTTGCCGGGTTATTGATGCGGCTGAACCTCTCATTTCATCCCAGCGGTTAGCTTTATTAGACGCTGCACGTATTGTTTTTGCCAACGGCCTTCGCTTGCTTGGCATTTCCGCCCCCGAAAAGATGTAATCCCATGGGAAAAAAATGGCGTCTTAGACCGGCAGATCCTGATCTTCAGGCGAAGCTTGCCGCGTCGCTTAATCTTTCTCCTATTGTCATTCAGCTTTTGATCAATCGCGGGATTACGGACCCTGCGCGGATCACGTCTTTTTTAAATCCCTTACTTAAAGATCTGCATGATCCTTTCTTGCTTAAAGATATGAATAAGGCGGTAGCGCGCCTTCAAAAAGCGCGTGAAGCGGGTGAGACGGTCCTTGTTTACGGTGATTACGATGTTGATGGTGTTACTTCGACGGCAGTTGTTTATCGCTTGTTGAAAAAGCTTGGGATGAAGGCCATGAGCTATATCCCGCACCGTATGGATGAGGGATATGGGCTTAATGTCGAGATCGTGCCTTTGGCTAAGCAAT
The DNA here is from genome assembly GCA_002753465.1 of Candidatus Omnitrophota bacterium. Classification (GTDB taxonomy): domain Bacteria; phylum Omnitrophota; class Gorgyraeia; order Zapsychrales; family Fredricksoniimonadaceae; genus Fredricksoniimonas. Next base: position 8,804 of record PEAF01000060.1, on the reverse strand, counting down.
GGGGCGTCGCGCTTCTTATCACGGTCGATTGCGGCGTTACAGCTGTTGAGGAAGTGCGGGCGTTGAAAGAGGCGGGCATTGATACGATCGTCATTGATCACCATGAACCTGAAGGTGATGTGCCTGATCTGGCGTGTGCTGTGATCGACCCTAAACAGCCGCAATGTACCTATCCGTTCAAAGATCTGGCCGGCGTCGGCCTTGCTGCTAAATTTGTTCAGGCGGTCACAGGCGAATTCCCCTTGGATGATCTGGACTTGGTAACCCTGGGGACCATCGCTGATGTTGTTCCGCTCAAAGGCGAGAACAGGATCATTGCCCGGCATGGATTGCCCCGTATCGCGTCAAGTTCGAAAGCGGGGCTTCAGGCTTTGATCGAGGCGGCGCGGGTCAGGGGAAAAGAAATGACGCCGCATATTGTCGGTTTTTCACTGGGCCCAAGGCTAAATGCCGCCGGACGTATGGGCAGTGCCGGTACATCTCTGGAGCTTTTGTTATGCGATGACCCCTCGAACGCGGCGGCGCTTGTTCAGGTCCTTGACGTGCATAATCGTGACCGCCAGCGGATGCAAAGCAGCGTCGTTGATGAGGCGGTAGATATTATTGAGGGAGAGGGTGCGCTTACGGGCGATCGTATCATTGTTGTACATAAGGAAGGCTGGCATAAAGGTGTTTTGGGTATTGCAGCTTCTAAGATCGCTGAAAAATATGGCCGGCCTGCCATAGTTATATCTGTTGAAGATGGTGTGGGGGTTGGTTCAGCCAGGTCGGTCGAGGGCTTTCATTTGAATGAAGCACTGGCGCATTGTGCCGAGATGCTTGAGGGTTTTGGCGGGCATAAGCGGGCGGCGGGGTTAAGGGTGAAGGATCATATGATCGCTGACTTGCGTGCGATGCTTAATGTGTTTGCAGAAAAGATCTTTGCGGATGGGGTGCCTGAGCCGGGGCTTGATATTGACGTTCAATTGCCGCTTACGTCCGTCGGGATGGCGCTCGTTGAGACGATCGCTTCCCTGGAGCCTTTTGGCGAGGGAAACCCGGCCCCGTTATTTGCCACGCGCCGGCTGATGGTCAAAAGCAAGCCTCAGGTCATGGGTAAGGATACGCTTAAGTTTTGGGTTACCGACGGGCGCGAAACGGTTTCGGCAGTTGGTTTTGGCATGGGTGCCGATTTCGGGCATTTGGCCATGGGGCAGGCGGTTGATATCGTTTATACACTGGGCATTGATGACTGGAATAAGGCGCCGCAAGCGCAGATCATGCTCAAAGATCTGAGAATTATCAAATAGTGGCGTCGGGTTCATCTGATGTGATTGGTTGTAAAAAAAAGCCCTGAGATAACTCAGGGCTTTTTTGATAAGCGAGTGTCGGGTTATGCTTTAGCCTTGGCGCGCTGCAATGAAGCTTTAGGGGCCTTGGAGACCTTACCGGCTTTGATCATGCGGGCGGTGACCCATACACGTTTGACCGTGCCATTGGCATCGACGGTTTTAACGCGCTGAAGATTCGGCTTGATGACGCGCAGTGTTTTACCTACGATCTTGGAACCGGCGCCGCCTTTACGACGAGCCATACCGCGTCTTTTATATTTACGGCCTGAAGTGGGCGCCGCGCCTGAAACTGAGCAAACTTTTGCCATAATGTTATCCTTGTTAAATAATATGTTTTTCTCTCTCGATTGAGATACAAATTTTAATGGAGAAGCCTCTTTTGTCAAGCTAATTCTGCCCGCTTCAGTCCTGATCTTTTAAATGCCGGTATCGGGTTGAAAAATGCAGTACATGTGGGATAATATTTAGTTTTCTAAACATAATGGGGGGTGGCCATGAGAATTATAATGTTGGGGCTATGTACGGTGCTAGGGGTATTGTCATGTTCCGGGGTGGGGGCTATGGTGAGTACTCAGGATGATCAAAGTTCGGTTCACCTGACTGTATATAATATGGGGCGTGGTTTGGTGAAGGATACACGGCACCTTACTATTCCCTCAGGGCAAGGCGAGTTACGGTTTATGGATGTGGCGGCACAGATCATGCCGCAGACGGTACACGTGAAATCTTTGACCTCACCGGATAAGTTACGCGTGCTGGAACAGAACTATGAATATGACCTGATCAACCGTGCCAGACTGCTGGATAAGTATGTCGGACAGAAGATCAAACTGTTCAACTGGAATCAATATCAGGACAAGAAGGAAACGGTAGAGGCGACCCTGATCAGTAATAACGACGGCGAAGTTTATGATATCAATGGCGAGATCTATCTCGGGCATCCTGGTTACGGCGTGCTGCCGAGTTTGCCGGAGAATTTGATCGCCAAGCCAACCCTTACGTGGCTTTTTGATAATGCGGAAGTGGGTCCCCAGCAGGTTGAAGTGGCGTATATGACCAATGGTGTCAGCTGGAATGCGGATTACGTTCTTGTTGTTAATAAGGAAGATACGGCGGGCGATCTGGCCGGCTGGGTAACGGTTGATAATAAGAGCGGTGCGACGTACAAGGATGCCCAACTCAAGCTGGTGGCAGGGAAAGTCAATGTCGAGCAGGCAAGGATGAAAAATGTCATGTATGAAATGCAGGACAGCCTTGCCTTAGCCGGGAATGCCAGTTCGTTCAAGGAAGAGGGCTTGTTCGAGTATCACTTATATGATCTGCAGCGCAAGACCACGATCAAGGATAAACAGACCAAGCAGATCAGCCTGCTGGATGCAACGGGCGTGCCACTGGAGAAGGTATTTATTGTCAGCGATAATAACATGAATTATTACTGGAGCCAGAATCAGTCCGACAGGAAAGTTCCGGTGAATGTCGAGATCATGTTCAAGAATAGCGAGGATAGGCATTTAGGCATGCCGCTTCCCGAGGGAACTGTAAGGCTTTACAAAGAAGACAACAGCGGCGGCCAGCAGTTCATCGGCGAGGACAGGATCGATCATACGCCTAAGGATGAGCAGGTTAAACTTAAGGTCGGTGAAGCATTCGATATTGTGGCGCAGAAGAAACAAATGTCATTTCGTAACACTAGTAATCGCACGGCGGAAACATCATGGGAAGTGTCCCTCCGTAATCATAAGAAAGAGGATGTTGTCGTTCAGGTTCAGGAGGCTTTCATGGGGATGACGGATTGGCAGGTGACTACCAGTTCCATGGAGTTTAAAAAGAAAGATGCGCAGACGCTGACGTTCGATGTTACGGTTCCCAAAGACGGCGAGGTTGTTTTATCATACACCATTGAAGTTACACGTTAGAAAGGATAGCATGGGCGATTCATCGAATACCTTTAGTTTGCTGGTTCCTTATGCCGCACGCACGTTCCTTTCACAGGACGCTGTTTTGACAGATGTAAAGGCGGTGGCTGCTATATATGAGAAGCTTTTGGCGCGGGAGGTTGTTTCAGTCCAGGAACTTGAGCAGTGGATGCTCGACCGGTCTGAATTGGATGCGGCGTTAAGCCAGGCCGGCAGCATTCTTTATATCGAGATGACATGCGCGACCGATGACCCGGTCAAGTCCAAGGCGTATCAGGATTTTATCGAGCAGATCGAACCCGTGGTTAAACCCCTGGCACACAGGTTGAATGAGCGGTTGCTGGCGTTAAACGGGCAGTATCCGCTTGATCCGGTACGATATGAGGTGCATCTTCGCTCGGCGCGTGCGGCCGTTGAATTGTTCGTGGAAAAGAATGTTCCGATCGAAACACAGATCAGCCTGTTGTCCCAGGAGTATCAGTCGGTTTGCGGGGCTATGACCGTTCAGTTCGATGGCAAGGAGCGCACTCTGCCAGAGATGGGAAAATTCTTTTTGGAAAATGACAGGTCATTGCGCGAGCGCGCGTGGAGGGCGAGTTCTGCCCGGCGTTTACAGGATAAAGAAAAGTTCGAAGCTCTTTTTGATAAGCTGCGCGTTCTGCGTGCCGAGGTGGCGGCGAATGCCGGGTTCAATAATTTCCGTGATTATCAATTCAAAGCCTATCAGCGGTTTGATTATGCACCGGATGATTGCAAAGCCTATCATCGGGCTGTGAAAGAACTTATTGTGCCGTTGCGCCGTGCGATCGACCTGAAGCGTTTGAAAGACATGAAAATTGATGCACTTCGTCCATGGGACGGCGCGGTCGATCCCTTTGGCCGTCAGGCCCTTAAGCCCTTTGATGATGTGAATCGGCTTGTTTCAGGCGTGGGTGATATTTTCAAGGAACTTGATCCGGAGTTATCAAATTTATATGAGGACATGAAGGGCCTTGGCCTTTTAGATCTGGCCAGCCGTAAAGGTAAGGCGCCCGGCGGTTATCAGAACACGCTCACGGAGGCGCGCAAACCTTTTATTTTTATGAATGCCGTTGGCATTGATGACGATGTGCGTACGCTCTTGCATGAAAGCGGGCATGCGTTCCATGCCTATTTATGCGCCCGGGACCCTTTGGATGATTACCGTCATGCGCCGATGGAGTTCTGCGAGGTTGCCTCCATGAGCATGGAGCTTATGGGGTGTGACGGTATGCGTACTTTCTATGATGATGAGGCTGCGCGCAGGTCCAATATTGAACATCTTGAAGGTGTTATTTCGACCTTGGCATGGGTTGCTACAGTCGATGCTTTTCAGCATTGGCTGTATGAGAACCCGATGCATTCAGCTCAGGACCGTCGTGCGGCTTGGGAGCGGCTGCACACTGAGTATGGCGGCGGTGTTGTTGATTGGGGGGGGCTTGAAGAAGAGCGTGCTTTCTTATGGCACCGACAGCTTCATATTTTTGAAGTTCCGTTTTACTATATTGAATACGGGATCGCCCAGTTGGGGGCGCTGCAGCTGTGGCAGAAATTCCGTCGTGATCCGTCGGGTGCTTTATCAGATTATAAAAAAGGCTTATCCTTGGGCGGCTCAAGGCCTCTGCCGGAATTATTCTCAGCCGCTGGCATAAGGTTTGATTTTTCAAAAGAGATCATAGGTCCTTTGATGGATGATGTTTATAAGGCCTGGGAGGGGTTGAACCGATGAAGCAGGATATGGTCATTCAGGAAGGAAAATACCTTAAGCTGGTTATCCGCGACGGATGGGAATACATTGAGCGGGTTAATTGTTCTGGCGTTGTGATCATTGTCAGTAAGACTGATGATGACAAGGTTATTTTTGTTGAGCAGTTCCGGCGGCCGGTAGGTAAGCATGTGATCGGGTTTCCGGCAGGCCTTGCCGGCGATGAGCGCGGCAAGCGCGGTGAAAGCCTGGCATCTGCGGCCAGGAGAGAGTTGCTTGAAGAAACGGGATACGCGGCCCGCAAAGTCGTTCAGTTTTTCGAAGGGCCGGTTTCGGCAGGGATGTGCCGTGATATGGTAACGATATTTCATGCCAGTGGTTTGAAGAAAGTAGCCAAAGGCGGCGGTGTGGATGATACGGAGCAGATCAAGGTCCATGAAGTTCCGTTGAAAACAGCTGATGCATGGCTAAAGCGTCAGGCAAAGAAAGGGCTGCTGGTGGGGCCTAATGTTTTTGCCGGACTTTACTTCCTTAAGCATTGGGTCAAATGATGCGTAAGTTGACGCATGAAGAGATCGTCGGCCGTCAATTTAAAGCCTCTATGCAAAAGCGTGCGCCTGTTTCTGTGGTGCTCGACAATATACGCAGTTTAAATAATGTCGGCGCTATTTTCCGTTCGGCGGATGGTGCGGGTATTGAGAAAATATGGTTGTGCGGCATTACGGGTTATCCTCCCCAGGGAGATATATCCAAAACGGCGCTTGGTGCTGAAGAAAGTGTTGCGTGGGCGTATGCCAGGAGTGCCATGGATGTTATTCATGACCATCGTGCACGCGGCTATCAGATCCTTCTTCTTGAGCAGGCAGAAGGAAGCATACCCTATGATGAATTTGTTCCGCGTTCTCCTGTTTGTCTGGTTGTAGGCAATGAAGTTGACGGGGTAGCCGACGAACTGGTTCGTCTGGCAGATGCCGCTATTGAGATACCGATGTGCGGCGTAAAGAATTCTTTAAACGTTGCCGTTGCATTTGGGGTCGTTGCTTTCCGGTTGACACGCGCATTTGATATCCGTGCCTAAGTCAGTGCTATTTAGAGGGTTGCAAATAGGGTGTTAAAGATTTTATTTGACGTTGTTCTGCATAATGCATAGAATAGCTTCACATTTAACCCGAAAGGACTTGCGCAAATGGACCGTGAAAAACTTCTTCAGGACAAAGAGATCGTAGAAGAGATCAATCGCCACAAGTGGTTGCAGAGCGAGATGGTCGGTTATGACGTCGGCTTTGAGGCTGCAGCGAATGATTGGTTCAAACATTACGCAACCGCCTGGATCGCACATCATAATAAAGACAACAACAAATCAAAGCCCAAGAAATAATCCGCGGGCTTTGATTCTCCTGTTACTTCATTAAATATTTAAGTCTGAATCCATTCAATGAAAGGCGCTTGTTTTATGTCTTATAAAATTGTTATTATCCGTCATGGTGAAAGTACGTGGAACAAAGAGAACCGATTTACCGGATGGGTTGATGTAGATCTGGCGCCCACCGGGATGCAGGAGGCTTCTGAAGCCGGGGAAGTTCTTAAAAATGAAGGTTATGTTTTTGATCTGGCGTATACGTCTTTGCTGCGCCGTGCGAATAACACGCTTAATACCGTGCTTGATAAAATGGATCTTTTATGGATCCCGGTTAAGAAAAACTGGCGTTTGAATGAGCGTCATTACGGCGCTTTACAGGGGTTGGACAAGGCCGAAACATTAAAAAAGTACGGGGACGACAAGTTCAAGCAGTGGCGTCGCAGCTATGATGTTCCGCCTCCGCCGCTTTCTAAGGATGATGCGATGTATCCCGGCAAGGATCCTCGCTATAAGGATGTTGCGCCGGAAGAGCTTCCGTTGACGGAATGTTTGAAAGACTGTGTCGCGCGCGTATTGCCGTATTGGTTTGTTGAGATCGTTCCGGAGATCTTAAGGGGGAAGAAAATTATTATTGCGGCGCATGGCAATTCGCTGCGCTCCTTGGTCAAACATCTTAAAGGGATCAGTGACGCTGATATCGCCGAGTTAAATATCCCGACGGCGATACCGCTTGTTATTGAGCTGGATAAGGATCTGAAGTTCGTTAAGGATTATTATCTCGGTGATCAGGCGAAGATACAGGCCAAGATCGCTGGTGTGGCCAATCAGGGAAAGGCAAAATGATTTCCTGATAAAGCATTGACCTTCGGCCACTTGAATTTATAATTAAAACTGGCTAAGGAGGTTGCGTTGACGATAACAGGTTTACCGAAATTTTGAAGACCGTAGGGACAAAGATCCCTGCGGTCTTTTTTTGTAGTTTGTTAAACCAAGGAGGATCGGGATGAGCACAAAGGTTCTTACTAAAGGCAAGGTGAAGTGGTTTAATAATCAAAAAGGATACGGGTTTGCCAATCCCGACGGTGAAGAAGGAAGAGATGTGTTTTTGCACTATTCCCAGGTCCAGGGCGAAGGGTACAAAACATTGACCCTCGGCCAGGATATCGAGTTTGAGCTTGTGCAGGGACCTAAGGGCGATATGGCGCAAAACATTGTCAAGCTTTGATCTGAGCTTGGTTTAATAAGCCTTAAAAAAGCCTGTCCTTCGGGACAGGCTTTTCATTGGAGTTGCATGATGTCTCAAAAGACACTTTATGAAGTTATATTGCGGATGTCGAAAGACCCTGTGGTCGGGTCATGTGTCCGGGTGGCGCTGTCTGAGCTGGGTATTTTATTTTCTGATATTGTTGAACAGGAAGACCGGAAATGCCGGAGGCTGTCTGTCTTTTATCCGACGGTGAAATCCGCCAGACAATTACAGAAAAAGTTTCTTTCCTTAAGAATAAAGGGGGTAAAGGTTTTATTGCGGACACACGATCAGCATGATTGGGAAACACGCTGGAAGAAGGGATGGAAGCCTTTCGCCCTTACGCCGCGGGTACATGTTATTCCCTGTTTTATCGAGAATGCAAAATGTCCGGTCGGAAAAACCCCCTTTTATCTGGATACGACAGCTGCTTTCGGGACGGGATTGCATGAGACGACACGGTTTTCGGCTCAATTGATCGAAATGAATCAAGGTAAATTCAAGTCGTTCCTGGATGTCGGCACAGGGACGGGGATACTTGTTGCCGTAGCGCTATTTTCCGGTGCATCTTATACGGAAGCTTTCGATATAGATGCTGATGCCGTCAAGGTGGCCCAAGATAATTTAAAGGTGAATCATTTAAAATGTAATGTTCTGGCCACATGCGACGTCAAACATTACAAAGTTAGGCGTTCTTTTGATCTGGTGGCGGCGAATCTTATTACACATGACTTGGTAGCGTTCAGGGATAAGATCATTTCATGTGTTGCGCCTGGCGGGCAGTTGATCATTTCGGGCATATCGCTTAAGAATATGGCGCTTGTGAAAAAGACGTATAATAAAGCGGTTGGATTGAAATGTTTGAAGGTTACGCAAGGGAAGGAATGGAGCGCTTTTTTGTTCCGGAAGGTGTCATGATAAAGAATGATGATATAGCAGAAGTTTTTATCCGGTCTTCAGGTCCTGGCGGGCAGAACGTCAATAAGGTCGCTACTTGTGTTGTTTTAAAACATAAACCTACCGGCATTACGATCAAGTGCCAGGAATATCGCACCCAGCATCAGAACCGTGAAAAAGCGCGTCTTTTACTGGACCGTGAAATCAAGCGTCGAGCGCTCTTGGATGCATCCAAGCGCAGGATGGCGGTTGAGAAAAAACGGCGGCAGGTGCGCGGGAGAAGCAAGGCAGGGAAGGAAAATGTCCTTGCTGCCAAGAAACGGAAAGCAGT
>PEAF01000059.1 GCA_002753465.1 Candidatus Omnitrophota bacterium | reverse complement strand
CCGCGTTATCAACGGCGCGGATAACGATACGACCAATGATGAGTTCCTGGTCACCCCTGGCGTGATCACGGAAGTATTTTCATCCGGCAAAAAGGAAGCCACGGTCAAGCTGGGCAAGATCAAGCGGACGCTGGGCGGCAAGAAAACAAAATTCATCCAGTACGAGAACGGGCACTGGCAGATGATGGTCGATAATAAGCCCTTCATCATTCACGGCTTGACCTATGGGCCGACCAAGGTCGGTCAGACCCCGGACAAAGGCACGTTGGAGAATTGGATGTACCAGGAAGCTGACAGCATGCATCAGGCCTGGGTGGATAAGAACAAAAACAATATTCAGGACCCGGATGAACCTAATGTCGGGGATTTCAAGCTCATGCAGGAAATGGGTACCAATACTATCCGTGTCTACCATAATAACGTTAAGATCAATGTCGAGCTTTTGCGCGAGATGCACGACCGTTCCGGCATCAGCGTTATTCTGGGGGATTTCTTAGGCAAATATGCTTTAGGGTCGGGTGTTGACTGGAAGACGGGCACCGATTACGAGAATCCCGAGCATCAGGCCAATATGATGAAGAGCGTCGAGGATATGGTGATGCAGTTCAAGGGCGAGCCCTTCGTCCTGATGTGGCTTTTGGGCAATGAGAATAATTACGGCGTGGCCTCCAATGCCGATAAAAAGCCGGATGCGTATTTCAAATTCGTGAACAAAGTGGCCAAGCGGATCAAGGAACTTGATCCTGACCGTCCGGTGGCGATCTGTAACGGGGATGTCCTGTTCCTTGATAAAATGGCAAAGTTCGCGCCTGAAGTCGACGCCTACGGCGCCAATGTGTACCGCGGGGATTATGGCTTCGGCGCTTATTGGGATGAGGTCAAGGAAACGGCAGATCGCCCGGCGTTCATCACGGAGTATGGCGCTCCGGCGTACTCCAAGTTTGCCAGTCTCGACGAGGCTGAAGCTGAGCAGGCCGCCTATCATAAGGGCAGCTGGCTGGATATCATGGCCAACACGGCAGGCCGCGCCGAGGGGGACGGCAACGCGGTTGGCGGCATTGCTTTTTCATGGCTCGACGAGTGGTGGAAGAATTATGAGCCCATGAAACATGACACCAAGGCGGATGTGATCGGGCCTTTTGCGGGCGGTTATTATTTTGAGGAGTGGTTCGGCCTGGCCGGTCAGGGCGACGGGTCCAAGAGCCCGCTCCTGCGTCAGTTGCGTCAGTCATATTATACGTATAAGACATTATGGGCGTCCCAAAAATAGTTTTTGGCATTTTATGCCTACATGTGGCATACTTGTTTGCATGTTCATCAAATTAGCCTTAGTTAATTAAAAACAGGAGGTAGTAGAAATGAAGAAGTTAGTGATGATGATTTTTGCGGTTTTGGCCGCGATCGGCGTTCAGCCGCTTCAAGCCCAGCCGGCACCGGCGATGGCGCCTGCGTATAATTTCGGTGATTTCAAGTCATCGACGTTAGCTACCAAGGCGTGGCAGGCACTCAATGACAAGAATCTTGACGGTGTTCTGGCCTACACTAATAAGTGTATTGAAATGTATGGCGCTGAAGCTGTTAAAATGCAGGCGACGTTGAAAGAACTTCCCGCTGGCGATCCGCAGAAGATCTTCGCCTTCTGGGCATTGAACGATGTATCCACCTGTCTTTATATTCAGGGTGAAGCCTATCGCGTGGCTGACCAGAAGGATAAAGCCAAGGTTGCTTTTGAGCGCGTTGTGAATGAATTCTCTTTTGGACAGGCGTATGATCCCGCGAACAAGTCGTTCTGGAATCCTGCCGCCGGAGCCAAGGATAAGCTGGATATGATGGCCAAGGGGCTGAACCTCGATTTTGGCGATATGCGTTCTTCGACGCTTGTCGGCAGGATGTGGGGCGCTTTGGGGAAGAAGGACCTGGATGCCGGTATCGCGTACTATTCCAAGTTAACAGCGCTGTATGGCGAGACCGCCAAGCAAATGCAGGCTGGTATGACAGAGTATGCCTGGGAATCTCCTGAAAAGATCCATTCGTTCTGGGCGCTCAACGATGTCGGAACAGGCACGTTCATCATGGGTGAGATCTACCGCGTGGCTGGTAAGAAGGAAGATGCTACCGCCATGTTCAAGAAGCTGGTCAATGAATATCTTTATGCACAGTGCTGGGATCCGAATGGCTGGTTCTGGAAGCCTGCGGAAGCTGCTCAGCAGAAGTTGATCGAGCTTGATATCCCGGTTGCTGTCAAAAAGTAATAATGCGCATAACCGCTTATTGTGTAAGTGTTTTTGTTCTGGCTGTAAGTGCCGCGGGGTGTGGACAAACCACCCCCGGCACTGCAGTTATTCCCAAGGGTAAAACAGCCGCCGTTACCGCGGTTGTGGCCACAACGGTACAGCCGCAGGCCACAACGCCTGCCGCCACATTCACGCCTTTTTACGTTTATCAGGATAAGAGCTCCAAGAACCATTTTACGCCATCGGGTTATATGCCCACCGGCGATTGTGTGAACGTTGATGACGGCTGGCAGTACGATGTCAAGGAAGGCCGCAGCTGCACACGCATCACCTATGATGTCATCTGTTCCAAGGAAGGGCGCAAATGGGCCGGGGTTTACTGGCAGAACCCTGCCGACAACTGGGGCTCTAAAAAGGGCGGCTATAATCTTACCGGTGCCACCAGGCTTGTATTTTGGGCCAAGGGTGAAATGGGCGGGGAGCGCATTGAAGAGTTCCGCGCTGGCGGGCTCGGGGCGAACCAGATGTACCCTGACAGCGATTCGGCCAGCATCGGTCCGGTCATCCTGACCAAGGAATGGAAAGAGTATACGATCGACCTGCGCGGCAAAGACCTGTCTTATATCAGCGGAGGCTTTGCCTGGGTTACGAATGTTGATGTCAATCCGCATCACTGCACTTTCTACATCGACGAGATCCGCTACGAGTAGTCCTTTTCCTTAATATAATAAAATAAATTCTTTTTCGCTTGAGTCTTCAGTCTTGATTTGTTACTATTTCAAGTGTTGCAAATCAATCGAGGACATCCGGAGACTTCATGTCAAAGACGATCAAGCAAAGTATTCTTATTCTTGGGGTTTTAGTTGCTCTGAGCGTAGCATTTGCAATTGTTTTTTATCTTCAAAAACAGACCGCTGAACGTCGTGCCGTAGCCCTTACGGATCAGGTCACACAATTAGAAACCAAAGAACGCGAAACGAAAAAGAAGCTCAAAGAGCTGACAGATGAGTCAACACAACTGCGCGCGGACCTTGATCAGCGTACCGGTGAGCGTGACGCCTTGACGCAAAAGTCCCTGGATGCGCAGAAGATCGCCGATGGCCTGAAGGCGGAGATGGTCAAGATCAAGAAAGACAGCGGCGATGCTGAAACAAAACTGGCGAATATCCGTCGTGAGCGTGAAGCCTTGATGCAGCAATTGACCGACCTCAGGACCCGTCCTGTACCGGAAAAAGTCGTGGAGAAGATCGTTTACCGTGACCGGCCCGCTGAAGGGGTCGTCGATGCGGCGGTGGCGCCTAAAGACGGCGTGCCGGCGACACAGGCCATGAATGAAGTTTTCGAAGCGGCCGCCAGCTCAACCATGCCGCGCGGCACAAGCCGTGAAAGCGAAACGTATTGGGCGGGTGTTTTGCGCCAGAAGGCCGATCTTGAGATCCAGTTGCAGAAGATGAAAGAAACGCTGAACAATTCCAGCGTTCAAATGGCGGAACTCAAAAAAGTAAGTTCTGATCTTGAAATGGAAGTCGGCCGTTTGAAGAACGAAAAAGACGAGATCATCCGCAAGATCAAATACGGCGAGGATCTCGCTGACAATCTATCGGTCGAGTTGGCGCGTGCCCGCAACGAACAGAAGATCTCGCAGGACCGTGCTGAGCAAATGCTGGGTGAAAATCAGCAGCTGCGCCTGGACATCAAGCAGTTAACGACGACCAAGGTTGCGCTTGAGAAGAGCATTGCCAATCTTTCTGAAGAAAAGAACGGCATCGAAAAGAAGCTGGTTGAAACAGAGAACGTCATCCAGGGCCGCATCGATGAGATCTGGCAGATCAAGAAGGATATCGATGTCCGTTTTGACAATAAGTCTTCTGCCGGTGTCAAGACGTCCAATGAAGTCGAGCTTGCCCCGATCGTTGTAGGCGTGAACAAGAATGAGCCTGTGACAAAAGTTTCTTCCAGCAAGTCCGCCGGCAAGGTGACAGCGTCATCGTCCAAGAAGCTCCAGGGCAGCGTTGTTAGCGTGAATGACGAGAATAATTTTGTTATTGTGGACTTGGGCGAAAAATCCGGCGTCAAGGTCGGGGATGCCTTCAAGGTCTATCATAATGGCGCGCAGATAGGCGCGGTCGAGGTCATTCAGGTCAGGCAGGATATTTCTGCCGCTGACATCAAGCAGAAGGTATCGCCTTTTGCTGTCGGTGACACCCTCAGGTAAAAATCGTGGCTGCCAAACGCATCAGTATCAAAGATGTCGCCCGTCATGCGAAGGTCTCCATCACGACCGTTTCTCGCGTGATCAATAAACTCCCCACGGTCAATCCCCGGAATATCAAAAAAGTCGAAGAGGCTGTTGCAGCCTTGAAATACCGCCCCAATATCAGCGCGCAGCGTCTGGCCAGCGGCGATAATAATATGATCGGACTGGTCATGCCGGGTTATCCGGGCATTTTCCATTCTTTCTTTGCCATCGAGATCATCCGTGGCGTGGGGCATGCGTGTGAATCCCTGAAGCTGGATATGGTGTTCCATATCACTGACGGCCGCAATCCCCTTACCGCCAATTATTTGGGCGGCATCATTTTTGCGGATATTATTGAGAACCGCAAGCAGGTCCAGGATGCCATGGATGAGAATGTGCCGTGCCTGGTCATTAATAATGTCGTGCAGGACATGGACGTTAATTACATTGCCATCAATAACGTCAAAGGCGGGAGGCTCTCAGCGGAATATCTGGTGAACCTCGGGCATCGCCGGATTGCCACGATCACGGGCAATTTACGCACACAGGCGGGCTTTGACCGCTTTGACGGGTTCATGAAGCGCATGGACGAGATGAAGGTCGAAGTCCCCAAGGAATATGTGTTCCGGGGCGATTATTCACGCCGCAGTGCGCGTCAGGCTGCTGAATTTTTCTTTTCCATGGATGAAGGCCGTCGCCCGACCGCTATTTTCGCCCAGAGCGATGATATGGCCCTTGAGGTCATTGCCGTGGCCTATGAAATGGGCATCCGTATCCCTGAGGATGTTTCGGTCATGGGCTTTGATGATAACCCTCAGGCGATCTACGGGCCTATTGCGCTCACGACCGTGCGTCAGCCGGTATTTGAAATGGCGGAGAAAAGCGTGCGCCTCTTGCATGACATGATCAATGGCCGCCGTGAAGGCAGGATCAAGATCGAGCTCGAGCCAGAGTTGGTTGTGCGCGATTCCTGCATTCCCTGTAAAGCGTAAACTGCTTCAATATATGTGCCGTTACTCCGTAGCGATTAATCCTCCTTGCTGTTATAATATCCCGTTATGAAATCCTCTTTTGGTTGTATCGTTATTGGCGCCGGGCATGCCGGCATTGAAGCGGCTTTAGCGCCGAGCCGCATGGGCGTGGCGACCCTTATGATCAACTATGCCTTTGATACGGTCGGGCTGATGAGCTGCAATCCGGCTATCGGCGGCGTAGGCAAGGGGCAGCTCGTGCGCGAGGTTGATCTTTTAGGCGGTGAAATGGGTCTGGCGGCTGACCGCACGGCCATTCAGTTCCGGCAGCTTAATGGCTCCAAGGGACCGGCGGTGCGTTCATCGCGCGTGCAGTCTGACCGGGAGCGTTACCGTGCGTATATGCAGGATGTTGTTAAGCGTCAGCAGGGCCTTACGTTCTATGCGGGTGAGGCTGCTGAGATCATGGTCAAGGGCGGGCGCGTGTGCGGCGTTAAGACGGTAGACGGGATGATGTTTGAGGCGCCCTGTGTGGTCGTAACGGCAGGGACATTTTTGAATGGCCGCATGCATCTTGGCCCCAAGATCACGCCCGGCGGGCGCATTGATGAGAAGCCATCGCTTCTTTTGGCACGCAACATTGAAGATCTTGGATTTACGCTGCGCAATTTCAAGACGGGAACGCCACCCCGGCTTGATGGCAGGACGATCGATCATACAAGTTTAAAGCTGCAGGGGTCGGACGCAAAGATCATCCCCTTCTCATTTCGCACCCCCGGAGTCCCTGCCGAACAGAAGTTGCGACCCAGCTGGCAGACGCACACAACGGCCTTGACCCATCAGATCATCCGCGATAATTTTCACCTTTCGCCCATGTATTCCGGGCAGATCGACGCCACGGGCGTACGGTACTGCCCGTCGATCGAAGACAAGCTGAAGAAATTCGGCGACAAGGAAAGCCATCCTGTTTTCCTTGAGCCTGACGGGATTGACACGGACATTGTTTATCCCAACGGCATTTCGACGGGGCTGCCCGAGCATGTGCAGGAAGAATTTGTGCGCAGCATGCCCGGCCTTGAGAAAGTTGCTTTCGTGCGTTACGGGTATTCGATCGAGCATGCCGTTATTTACGCTGAGGAATTGAAACATTCGCTGGAATCCAAGCGTATTGCCGGGCTATTTTTTGCCGGACAGCTTAACGGTACAACCGGATATGAAGAGGCGGCGGTGCAGGGCATGGTGGCCGGCATCAATGCGGCCCTTAGCGTGCGTCAGGAAGAGCCTTTTATGCTGCGCCGCGATGAGGCCTACGCCGGGGTGCTCATTGATGATCTCATTACGCGCGGCACCAATGAACCCTACCGCATGTTCACATCACGCGTGGAATACCGCCTTTTGGTGCGTGAGGATAATACTGACGAGCGCCTGGCGGTGTATGGCCGCAAGTTTGGGCTTATTACCGAGAAAGAGTACGCCGCCATCGAGGCTAAATATGCGGCGGTGCGGCGTATGCAGCAGCGGCTTAAGGAATTTTCGGTTTCACCGGACGGGATCAATCCTGTTCTCATAGCGGCCAATGCCACGCCCATTATCCAGAAGACGCCAGCGTATGATATTTTAAAACGGCCTGAGGTCCTTTACAGCCATGTGGCCATCTTCGACGAGGAGTTGCGTTCGGCCAGCGAGGCTGTGGCGGCCCGGGTGGAGTATGATGTGAAGTATGAAGGCTTCATCGTGCGTCAGCGCAAAGAAGTTGATAAGTTCCGTCATCTTGAGAATATCCGTATCCCGGTGGATTTTGATGTGGCGGCCATATCCGCTATTTCTTATGAAGTGCGCGAGAAACTAAAACGGTTCAAACCCGAGACGCTGGGGCAGGCGAACCGTATTTCCGGCATGACCCCGGCGGCGATATCGGTTTTGATGATCTATTTGAAAAAATATTTTGCTAAATGAACTCGCGGGTTCGCGCGATTGTTTGATGAGCCTTGAGCCTAAAAGGATTTTATTTCAGTCTCACGCCCCCCAGCCCCCACTACTGCTCACGCGGGCGTCTGGCAGAGGTTGGGGTGATGGAGGGTGGCTTGGACAGGTTACAGCCTTTGCCGCGTTCGCAGGGGGATGTTCGCCTTCAATAAAATCCTTTTAGTCTCTAACGGCTATAGGACTATGGAATTTGATGAAAGCTTTGTTTAAGGGCCTGCGTAGTTCATGAATGCAACTTGCATTGAGCGGGTGACGCCAAAGTGATCCCTTGTTGTCTGAAGTTGGCGGATCATCGCATCCCTTCAACGGTTTGCGCTTTCTCCGATGGCATTCTTTTGTTTTCTTTCAGGGAAACAACCATCCATCAGATGAAACCCGCGAGACGCCTTCGAAAGACGACAAGGGCATCACGACGGCGTCAGGACCCGCGAAATGCATTAAAACTTGATGTGTGATTAAAAGCCATGAAAGTGTTTAATATGACGAATAAAGAGATTGTAAAAGTCCTGGCGGTATTAAAGAAGGCGGTGCGTGAATTCCCCGACCCTTCGGTGACGCTCGTCGGCAAGAAGTGGAAGAGCCCGTATCTTGTCCTGGTCTCGTGCCTGCTCAGCTTGCGCACTAAGGATTCCACCACGCTGCCGGCCTCGGAAAGACTTTTTGCGCTGGCTGAAACGCCAGCGGCCATGCTCAAGTTATCCAAGGCACAGATCGAGCGTGCTATTTATCCCGTCGGCTTTTATCATACCAAAGCCGGGCGTATCCTGGAGATCAGCAAAGTCTTGATTAATGATTTCGGCGGTAAGGTGCCTGATACGCTTGAAGCCTTACTGACCCTTAAAGGCGTGGGGCGTAAGACGGCGAATCTGGTCCTGGTCGAGGGTTTTGACAAGCCCGGCATCTGCGTTGATACGCATGTGCATCGCATTACCAATCGCTGGGGGTATGTGATCACGAAAACGCCGGAGGTCACGGAAGCGGCTTTGAGGGCGAAGTTGCCGCCGGCATTATGGAAGGACATTAACTGGATGCTGGTCCTGTGGGGGCAGAATGTCTGTGCCCCGGTATCGCCTAAGTGTTCTATTTGCGTTATTCATAAATGGTGTGGCAAGGTTGGCGTGAAAGGTCATCGATGATGGGTGAGAAGAAATTATCATGGCGTCATTATGTTATTTTAGCAGCATTGACAGTGGCGGCCTTTTTTCCTGTTCTGCGTGCGGAATTCCTTAACTGGGACGATCAGACGCATTTGATCCGGAATGAGGCGGTGCTGACGTTTGATCTGGGCGGCATGTTCATGCATGTCGTTCAGGATATTTATATCCCCTTGACCAGCTTGAGTTTTGCCGTCGAGAAAGCCGTGTTCGGGCTTAATCCGTTCGTTTTTCATCTTGATAATTTATTGTTACATATAGCGGTGGCGTGTTTGCTTATGGGATTATTCACGCGCCTGGGCGCGGTGCCGATGGCAGCGTTCTTCGGGTCGGCCCTATTCGCTCTTCATTGTGCTGTCGCTTGCCCGGTGGCGTGGGTGACGGAACGTAAAGACGTCCTTTATGCGGTTTTTTATGTGCTGGCCCTGCGTCAGTGGTGGGCGTACCTTGAGCAGCGTAAGCCGTACGACCTGGGGGTGACGTTACTCTGGGCGTGTTTAAGCCTTTTGGCCAAGCCCATGGCGGTGAGCCTTCCTTTGGTCATGATCTTTATGGAATGGTGGAAGGCGGGCAGCGTGCGTCAGGTGCGCTGGAAGATGTATGTGCCCGTGGGCGTTCTGACAGGCGTTATCGGGTGGATGACGTATCTACACCATACGCGTAATCCTATCGGCGATCCTGGCGTCAGTGCGCTTATCTGGATATGGACACTGGCCTTTTATGCCTGGAAATTCTGTCTTCCGTTCATCTTTCATCCTTTGTACGCGCTGCCGTCACCGGTCGGCCTTTTTGAACCGGTTTATCTGGCCGCTGTCATTTTTGTCGGGATAGTGAGCGTGTATATATTCCGCGTGGCGCGGCATCATCTAGACCGCTGGTTATTACTCGCCGCCGGATTCTTTTTTCTTTCTATTTTCTTTGTCCTGCGCTTTGACAGTCATGATACGCATGTGGTGGCTGACCGGTTCATGTATCTTCCCAGTGCCATGGTATGCCTGTGGCTGGGCATTAAAGCCGAGGCCTTGATCGCGCGCCATGGTCGCTGGGTGCAGGCGGTGATCGTCGTCGTTATGCTGCTTTTGGCTGTGCGGACATTTACGTATGCCGGCGTCTGGCAGGACAGCGTGACCCTGTGGAGTTACGTGATCCGGCATTATCCGCAGCAGGAGATCGCTTATAATAACCGCGCGGTGGCTTACGGGGATATGGGCCGCTACGATTTGGCGATCAGGGATAATACCCAGGTTTTGACGTTCCCCTCCAACCGGGCGCTGGCATTCTATAACCGTGCGATCAGTTTCAAGGATTGGGCGCAGGAGAAAATCAAAGACAAAGACCCCGTCGCTGCCGACAAGCTTTTCCGTCTGGCCAAGGCGGATCTCGATGCGGCGATCGGGATAGATCCCTATTATGCCAAAACCTATAATCATCGCGGCATGGTCAGGCATTTGCTGCGTGATGAGGCCGGGGCGCTGGAGGATCTGGATAAAGCCATTGAGCGTGACCCTAATTACGGGGAAGCGTATAACAACCGCGGGAATTTGCGTTCAGCGGCAGGCCAACTGGATCTGGCATTGAATGATTATCGTCGCGTCGTTGACCTGGGCAGTTTTGTGGCTGAGGCCTATAGCAATATGGGTATTATTTATGCGCGCAAAGGATTTGTGGATCTGGCGATGCAGAATTTTGATAAGGCTATCGCCGTAAACCCGCAGCACGGGGAGGCGTATTTCAATCGTTCGGTCATACGGCGCCAGCAAGGCGACATGCGCTCTGCCCTGACCGAGGCGCTTAAGGCGCGCAGCCTTGGCATAGCGGTGGATGAGGGGTACTTGAGGTCATTGCAATCAAATTAAATACTTATATTTATTAACT